>CAYTFT010000015.1:0-11527 GCA_964437155.1 uncultured Chitinophagales bacterium
GGTGGCAGTTGTATTCAGCGTAAAGAAAGTGGACGGTTCTTTCGCCCAAACCTTTGCATAGGCAGCTACATGAAATACATAGGTGCAACCTTCCATAGCCCTTTTCACCGATTCGGGATCAGTGATATCACCGGGAAATAATGCGACATTTTCATTTTGGATAATGCGGCCTTTTTTCGTATCGCGCACAAGTGCATGAACATAGTAACCCTTATTTGTAAGTGCCTTTACCAGATGCGCACCAATATATCCTGTTCCGCCGGTTACAAAAACTTTCATTCCTGTTTACGGGATTTTACAATTTTCATTTCAGGATTAAATTTTAATGCAAAAAAACTATTTGTAAGCGCAAGTATTACATGTGTAAAGTAAGCAACCCAGATATTGCCTGTTTGTAACGTGGCGATGCAGAGAAGAAAACCCAGAATAATCGCTCCGATTGATTCTACTATTCCCTTCGGTATATGCGCAACTGCATATAAAGAAATATTAATCATAATTGCAGGCCATACACCAAGTGTTCCGGCAAGCACAAAAAGTAATAACCCCCGGAATAAAAATTCATACCCCAGCAAATACATACACCATGCAAATGAATAGGAAAAGATCAGTTGCCGGTCCCATTCATTTACACGTATCTGCGGATATTTATCAATTGATTTTTTTCTTCCTGCTGTAAATCTGTTAATAGTAAAAATGAGAGATCCCAGAATAAGCAACCAGATTAAACTTTGCTGGATAGTACCTGCCTGTATACAGAGACCGAGATCCTCAAACGGGTAAGAAGGTGTTATCAGCAGGAATAAAACCGTCGGGCAAATACCCAGGAACAGCAGACCGCAGTACTTTGAAAATAAAACAAAATTGATATCCCCTTTTTCACCGGGAAACTTCCGGGAAAACCATTGTTTGAGACCGGGGTCGTGAATAAGGAACCAGTAAATGATCAGAAAAAAAGCCGCTATGGCTGTAATTGCCGATCCGGAAATATCTTTTTCATTCCATAAAATATCGTAATGCATGATTCTGGCCGCTAAACTGACTGCATGGTAAAAATACCGCATTCATCAGGAATAAGGTATCCCTGGCAGCGGGTATTCAAAAAAATATTCTCCAAAAGGCTTAATGCCATTGTATTGAAATCTATTCCGGGACGATCTATTCCTCCGGCTGATTGAAATACTATAAGCCGGCTTTCGATCAAGGTTGTTTGGAATTGTTTTTTTATCTGATGCTATTTCGTAAGGGAAAACAGAATCAGACCGTAAAATTTTTAAAATGGGATCAGTGCCGGGTCAAATTTTTGTAAGTTTGTTTCTGCAAAAATTAATTAATAAAAAAACCCGGAAGGCGTATTTCCGTATAATTATCTGATCGGGCGGGTCCAGATTTGACCCATCAATTAACAGTGAAAATCACACAAAATGAAAGTTCTGATCACCGGCCCCGACGGACTACTTGGAAGTAACCTCGTTAGAAAGATGCTCAGTATGGGGCATCAGGTACAAGTGCTCATCCATACATCCTCACCTGCAAAAACAATCAGCGGACTCAACATTGAAAAATTTTACGGAGATATTCTCACCCCGGAAACTATAATTCCTGCAATGGAAGGATGCGATGCAGTCATCCATGCGGCAGCAAACACAAATGTATGGCCTGTCCGCAGTGAAAGGATCAGGGCGGTAAATATCAACGGAACAAAAAATGTGGTTAATGCCGCCCTTGCACTCGGAATTAAAAGATTTATCTACATCGGTTCGGCAAGCTCAGTCAACAGTAATAAACAAAATGGGATTTCGCAGGTCGCCGATTCCGCATCAACACAACTCGATTATATTGATTCAAAGCGCGAAGCACTTAAATACGTTCTCGACACAGTCGAAACAAAAAACCTCCCCGCCATTTGTATTCTTCCCACTTTCATGATTGGTCCCTATGATGCATTACCATCTTCCGGAAAAATGCTCCTCGCCTTTGTAAAGGGGAAATTGTATTTCTTCACCAGCGGCGGACGCAATTTTGTGCATGTATCAGATGTTGCCGATGCTGTGCTCAATGCACTTGCGATCGGAACAATTGGAAAATGCTATATCGCCGGAAATGAGAATTTATCATACGGCACATTTCTGAAAAGAGCCGCGGATGTATTAGGTAAGCCGGCGCCATTGATGCAAATGCCTGATTTTATCGTGAAATCTGCCGGTTGGCTTGGAAGTTTATATGGTAATACCTTCAAAACAAAACCGCTGTTATCTTATCCTTTAGCCTGTATTTCATGTGAGAATCAGTTTGTATCGGCCGTTGAAACTGTAAAGGAGTTAAATATGCCGCAAACAAATATTGATGTGGCCATCAGGGATTGTTACGAATGGTTTAAGGCAGAAGGATATTGTTGAAAAATTCTGTAATTGTAAACAGTCTGTCAGGCTGTTAATCCTTCCTCTTCCTTTTCAATTAACGCTTTTCAATTTATTTAAAAATCTTACCACATGACGGCATTTTTAAAATTCTATCAACCATCCGGTTTGTGGAATGACAAAGTTGTCATCATCACCGGATCCAGTGCAGGGATCGGAAAAACACTTGCATTTGAGATTGCATCTAAAGGTGGTCTTGTTGTCCTCAATGCAAGGTCGGCCGACAGGTTGCTTGAAACTGAATCTGAGCTCAGACGCGAAGGATGGAAAGTTGTATCCTGTGCAGGTGATGTATCCAATGCCCGGGATTGCAGCCGCCTGATTGAAACAGCAATAAGTGCTTATGGCCGGATCGATATTCTCATCAACAATGCCGGCCTGGCTTCGAAGGGATGTGTGGAAGATATTGAAATATCCGTTTTCAAAAGAATTATAGAAGTGAATCTGATCGGTGCATTTAATATGACACATCTCGCATTACCCCATCTCAAAAATTCATCCGGAAGTGTTTTTTTTATCGGTAGTCTCGCAGGCATTCACGGACTGGGTTGTTTTTCCGCTTATTGCAGTTCTAAAATGGCGCTTACTGCATTTGCAGAATCACTCAGACAGGAAGTGCATAAAACAAAAGTGCATGTTGGAATTGCATACCTGGGATTTGTTGAAAATGCATCCGATAAAATGATGCTGGGAAAAAACGGGAAACAGGTTGCAATGCCGGCCGACCTTCGCGTAAAAAGAATGTCGCAAAAAAGCGCCGTCGGAAAAATCATGCAAATGATCGAAAGGCGAAAATTCAAGCGTGTATTTTCCCCGCTTGGAAAATTATTGAATATTGTGAACAGAATTTCACCGGGCCTCACACACCATCTGCAACTAGCGATACGAAAAGATCAGGAGGGATGATGATATTCCGGAAATAGTTTTCGCTATTTATCTTTTTTGAGCCTGCCTGATTTTTTCAGCGCCTCATTCAATAAAAATTCAATCTGACCGTTCACACTTCTGAAATCATCAGCCGCCCACTGTTCCAGTGCTTTCAATATCTCCGGAGTGATACGCAATACAAATGGTTTTTTTTCTTCTTTCGGCATTATCTGATTTCTTTTTCAGCCATATATTTTTTCAACGCACTTTGCAACAAATAAGCGCTTTCAGATGTAAATGCAATTGTTTTTCCGGTCTGCAGATTAAATTCAAACACGTCCTTTCCTCCCATAATAAATGCAGTCTTTTTATTGATCACATTTTTTTTATATCCATAACCGCCATATTCAAAAATACTTTTGATGGTCTTGTATTTCCAGCCGGTGATCTGTGCGAATGGAATTGTCACAGGTTTTTTAACAAAAGGGAAATAGCGGTAAGTAATTCCTGCGCTGCTTATCTGCGTTTCGAGTGTCGTCATAAATAACATATAATATCCAAACCCAAGTGAAATGATCAGAAAGAGCGGCACCCATAATAATGCGGTTATGGATTCACCGGATGTTGCATCTGCATACATGGACCAACCTGAACCCATTATTGCCGCGATTCCGGTAATCAGATAAATGATCCTGATCTGGGGGCTGTTTAATTTTTGTTCTTCACTGAAATCCATCGGATATAAATGAACACCGGCAGAATTGCATCAACCGGAAATTATTTTAGTGATACAGTGTTCCGGCATTAACAACCGGATTAGCCGCTTTATCGGAACATAATACAACGAGCAGATTGCTTACCATCGCGGCTTTTTTCTCCTCATCGAGATTAATTATTCCTTCATTCTTTAATTTTTCCAGCGCGAGATGCACCATCCCGACGGCCCCTTCCACAATCTTTGTTCTCGCCGCAACAACTGCCGTTGCCTGTTGCCTCTGCAGCATCGCATGGGCAATTTCTTCTGCATATGCCAGGTGGGTTATTCTTGCTTCAATGATCTTTACGCCGGCGAGTATTAATCTGTCCTTTAATTCATTTACAAGCACCTCGTTAATAAGGTCACCACTACCGCGTAAGGTGGTTTCTTTCGCCTCATCATCTCCGAAATGATCATAAGAATAGCTGCCGGCAAGATGACGTACCGCCGCATCGCTCTGCAGTTTTACATACATCTCATAATTTTCAACTTCGAACCGGGCTTTTGCCGCATCCGTTACCTGCCATACGATCACCGTTCCGATGATGATGGGATTTCCCAGCCTGTCGTTTACCTTGATCTTATCGCCCTCCAGTGTTCTGGCCTTCAGACTGATCTTTGTTTTGCCGTAAAACGGATTTGCCCAGTAAAAACCATTGGTAGTCACGGTCCCGACGTACTTCCCAAACAATACCAGGATCTTCGCATCATTCGGATTGATAATGAAGAATCCGATGAGCATGAAAAACAATAAAATAAAAACAAGGGAAAAGGCGGGATGGATCTCGACCATTGCATATAATGCGCCTGCCGAAAGCAGGAAAAACACAAATAACATCAGGAACCCCGATGCCGGTCTGGAAATTTTGTCTGTTATCATAGTTGTAGTTTTAGTTGATATTAAAATGATATCACAAATATATCATACCTGACGGATATGCATACAGGAAAATTGTAAAAAAATGAAAATTTAACATTCCGGGTAAATCGCGATCTCCCCGCCTAAGATTGAAAAGACCGGTAGTGAGTAGCAGCCGCTTTTGTCTGATAAATGAATTAGCGGACTATCGCCGTAATTCAAACTCATCGCGGTCGTCGAGAAACGGCAGCCGTTCTCTTATATCGGTTATTCGCTGCGCGGAAAGTGTTATGGTATGCACTGCTTCATCGTTCACCGATTCCAATAATTTCTCGCCCATAGGATCGATGACACAGGAATATCCGTTGTAATGAATATTGTTTCCGTCATCACCCACCCGGTTCACGCCAATCACATAACATTGATTTTCAATGGCTCTTGCAATAAGCAATTGCTGCCAGGCATAAATCCGCCGTTCAGGCCAGTTGGCGACATACACCAGTGCATGGTAAGGCTTGCTGCCTAATTCTGTGAAGGGCGGTGATTGCCGTGCCCATACTGGAAAACGAAGATCATAACAAATGAGGGGCAATATTTTCCAGTCGCAAACCTCAGGAAATATTTTTCCCTTGCCCGGTGTATAATGTTTTTCTTCTCCGGCGAGTGTAAATACATGCCGTTTATCATAGGTCAGAAAATTTCCATCCGGCTCCATCCATATCAGGCGGTTAAAATATTTATTATCCTCGTCAATGATCAGGCTTCCTGTGATGACTGCATTTTTTTGTGCAGCGGTTTGCTTCATCCAGTCAATTGATTTTCCGGTAAGCGGTTCTGCGAGTTCTTTTGCCTGCATGGTAAATCCGGTGCTGAACATTTCCGGAAGTACAATAAGATCGGTATCTGCAACGGTGGTTAACAGATCACTGAAATGCCGGAGATTTTTCTCCTTGTTTTCCCAGGCAAGATCTGCCTGAACGATAGTTACTTTCAGATCCTGCATAATATTTCTGCTGCCTGTTGAAGGGTTTCATCTGTTTTTGCAAAACAAAAGCGCACTATCCTCCCATCCGGCGGTGTTTTATAAAAAGGGGATAATGGAATGGAAGCTACTTTATGGTGAATGGTCAGCTCATCGGCAAAATCCATATCCTGCTTATCGCTGATAGCCGAGTAATTTAATAATTGAAAATAAGTGCCTGCCGCGGGTGTGAAAGTGAACCTCGAATTTTTCAGCAATGCCAAAAACAGGTCACGCTTTTTCTGATAAAAGTCGTGCACAAAGAGGTATTCATTTTTATCCTGCATAAAATCAGCAAGCGCATATTGCATGGGAGTGTTCACCGAAAAAACAAGGAACTGATGAATGCTTCTGAATTCTTTCATAATAAATTCCGGAGCGAGCACATATCCGATCTTCCATCCCGTATTATGGTATGTTTTCCCAAAAGAGAAAACCACCATGCTTCTTTCAGCGAGTTTCGGGTAACGCAGCACACTTTCATGGATCTTATTGTCAAAAATAATATGCTCATATACTTCATCGCTCAGCACAATTATATCTCTTGTCACGACAATTTTTTCCAGTTGCTGCAGATCTTTTTTTGACAACACGGCACCGGTAGGATTATGTGGTGTGTTGATCATGATCATGCGGGTGCGGACAGAAATATTTTTCTTTACAAGCTCCCAGTCGATCGTGTAGTCGGGTCCCGTTAAATGAATTGCTACCGGATTTCCGCCATGCATCCGGATTGCGGGTGCATAACAATCATAAGCCGGTTCGAAAATGATCACTTCATCGCCTTCATGTATCAATGCGGCTATTGCTGTATAGATCGCCTGTGTTGCGCCTGCAGTTATGGTTATTTCAGTATCGGGATTAAACCGCAGGTTATATAATTCATAGTATTTTTCTGCGATGCGTTCACGCAGTTGCATCACGCCCGGCATGGGAGCATATTGATTCATCCCTTTTTGCATGTATCGATGCACGAGGCTGATAAGGTTTTCGGAAGACGGAAAATTCGGAAACCCCTGCGCCAGATTAATAGCATTATGCTGGTTGGCAAGCGCTGTCATTCTGGTAAAAATTGTCGTCCCTGCCTGCGGGAGTTTTGACTTTAATTGCATAAATTGGTTGTGTTCACTTCGTATGCAATAATAAGGAAGAATGGTGAAAGGCCGACACAAGGGTTATAAATAAGTAATGTTTTATTCAATATATATCTGCCAGGAAATGCAAAGTGTTTATTTTCTGATTGCAGATGCAAAAAATGTCTGTTCGGTTTTGCATACACCTACCATTCAATTGTCTGCAACATTAACATTTCAGCAGTAGCTATATCTCTAAATGCCATTAAAAATGTTTTATCTTTATCCCACTCATATATCAGGCAACCGTTAACCATTTAACACACATGAAACTATTTAAGAAAATCACCATCTGTCTGCTGACCGGTTTGTTTTTTGCAATTTCTAATTACGCACAATCACCATCCAGACCCAATGTCATTCTAATTGTTGTTGACGATCTGAATGATTATATCCAGGGATTTGACGGCCACCCGCAGGTGGAGACACCCAATATTGCCTCCCTTGCCGCGGGTGGTTATCTGTTTACAAATGCATTCTGCAATGCCCCTGTATGTGCTGCGTCACGCACCAGTTTTATGAGCGGCAAAGACCTGAAGTACACCCAGGTTTATGATAACAATAATTATGTGACGGACTTTCGCGGCAATTTCACTGCGGCACTCGGTAATGAGGAAGTGGTTTCTCTTCCGCAACAGTTAAAGGATGCCGGAAATTATTTCACTATTGGTTATAATAAAATATACCACGAGCAAGCCGGATCCGATTATGATGAGGATACGCCGGTTCGTTGTGAAAAGGAATTATCCTGGTGCTATCAAAATGATTTTCATGACCTTCCCGGTGTGGATAGTATTTCGAAGACCTATAACGAAGGAATTAATAAATTCAACTGGGGAAGAATAGATGACAGTCTTGATCTTTTAATTAAAGATGGCAGAGTTACCGATTCTGTCATCTGGATGATTGATCAGATTGCAAACGGAAATATTGAGCTCTGCGATTCAACATTTTTTATGGCGATCGGTTATTCATTACCGCATCTCGATTTGTACGTTCCCCAGCAGTATTATTCATCTCATTATCTTGTGGATATTTACGACGGGGTGTTCAATTATCCATTTAACTTTCCATACAATGCATTTCCGCCGAATGGAATTGTTATGCCACCCCAGCCGGAAATAAAATGGGATGATTATAATCATCTCGGACCATTGGGTAAGGCGATCGCAAAGGGGCAAAATGATATTGAGAAATCGTTCACTGACTATACCAACGCCCTCGATTATCTTCCGGAGATCGATCCCGGTTTATCAGATTCATTACGATGGGAATATGTTGCCGAAGCAAAACGTGCCAATGCGATCATGGCCTACATGGCAGGCATCAAGGATATTGACGGACAGGTGGGGAGAATATTAAATTACCTTGATACCAAACCCGAAATCAGAGATAATACGATCATCATTTTTATCGGAGATAACGGATTTTCACTGGGTGAAAAAAGACATTGGACCAAACGGAGTTTCTGGGAACCGGATGTGCGCATTCCCTTGATCATCTATGACCCCAATCGCACCGGAAACGTAGTTTGCACACAGACGGTCGGATTATTGGATTTATTTCCTACCATCTGCGATATGACTGATACACCCTATCCCACTTTTGCAGACGGCTCTGATTATCTTGACGGAGTGAGCATCCTCCCAATACTTAACTCGCCGACATTACCCTTCGAAAGGCCCGTATTAATGACTGTTGAAGCCGAGGATAGCAAGGAATGTTCCTGCTTTCCGCAATACGGAGTACGCAACGGAAGATTTAAATATATCCGGTATCAGTCCGACGGAGGAAACCCTTCCAATCAATGTATTGAAGCAACCAGTTACTTTGAAGAAGAATTATATGATATCGGCGTGAACAGGGAAAATGATCCGAATGAATGGAAAAATCTGATCACAGATCCGGATTATGATAAAGTGAAACATTATTTGCAGCAATGGATGCCCGACAGTTCATTATATCTGGAGAAAACAAATACGGTGAAGATCGGGGTAAGCGGAACGGTTCCCTGTTTTCTTAAGAACAGTTCAAAAATAAAACTGAATTCAACCACCTATAATCCGGATGGTGCGCTCATGGCGACAACACCCGGGCTCACCTATAAATGGACAGATAATTTAACTACAGCGGTTCATTTTGGAAAATCCTATACGTTTAATATGGCAACTGTTCCCGCTGCTGCATATGCATCAAATGATCATATCATGTTCTACCTTGAAGTTACACAAACAGCCACGGGGAAACTGATCGCATTTGATACAAGAACCTTTTATATTAATAATGCAAATATTCCCACGGCAACGTATACATTGCTAACAGATACTACTTTACTCAGCACAACCGTCAATGGTTATGTGATCAATGGTTCCTATACAAATACATTCTGGAATTTCGGCGACGGGACAATTGTTGAAGACCTGATACCGGATACACATTATTATGCAGGGGCCGGATATTATACGGTCGATAATAATATTCAATATGGAAACGCATGTGTCAAACATGTAAAACGGTATGCGAATTTATTGAGAAGCGGTTCCGCGGATTTTACATGCACTGTATATCCGAATCCTGCGAATGCATTCATTAATATTACTGCCGATCTTCAGTCAAAGGTTTTTGATGTGGATATAATAAATACTATCGGACAGGTTGTAATTTCAGAAACAAATCTGAGCAGTGAAAATGCTGCTTCAATAGATATCCGTTCCATTCCTGCCGGCAGCTATCTTGTCGAGATCAGATCTGACGGTTTGCTGCATAATGAAATAATTCAGGTTGTCAGGTAAGCGAAGGCAAAACCACTGCAGAACAAGCAACCGTAACTGCCTTAAAGAATACAGCGTTTTTGAACTCTGTATTTTTTTTTGTTACTTTATTGGCATTCCCTTCACCCAAACCCTGATTCTATGAAAAACATCTTTCCGGTAATTTTATTTACTATCCTTTGTCTATCAATCGCAAATGCTGCAGAATTTAATGCCTCCCATCTTTCACGAGTTCCATCACCTGAATTGACCTCGGAAATAACGACACCGGCTGATTCCGCTTCCACCCATCCGGAGGAAGCGACAGAACCGGCTGCTTTGCTGGATTGCTCTGTGTCCTATCCGTTTCTGCTGACCGACGACGGAAATGCTGACGTATCAGCTACACTTTCCGGGCTGGGTTACTGCTGTGAAGGCATGTATATCTATGATGGGGTAGCTCCTGGGCCGTTCATGTCGGGTCCGCTTTCAATGCTTGTTTACGGAGTCGAAGCCGGCATGTATACTGCTGTTGTTAATTGCATAGGATCGCCTGAATTTGGTTGCCCGACGGTCTCATTTGTTGTGACACCCGATGTGGTTTCTGCTCCCAATGACATTGAAATGAATGATACACCGGGTACTGCAGTTGTATTAGGTGAAAATGCAACAACTGAAGGACATATCGGTTACCGAAGGGCAGGTGAAACATGGGACGCACATGATCTATATGAGGTGACGGTTACGGATTTTGAGGGCCTGCATATTAATGCAAATTTTACCACAACAGAATTGAACAAGGCAATAATATTTTATGCGCAGGATGGAGTTACCATGCTTGGATCCGGCTATGATTTAGATGAAAATGGTATAATTGACCTGGACGTTCCCGGACTCGGCCCCGGCACTTATTATATCGATGTTTATACATATTATTTTTGTAGTACAGGGTATATATTATATGAATGTGCCGTTTCAACATATACTTTAACCACTGCTGTTACAGATGATGGTTTTCTCAATGACCCTGAACCCAATGGTACAATTGCCACAGCAACGCCAATGCCGGAAAATAGTACGGCTGAAGGAAATGTAGGACATTACCTCTACCCAGGCGCGATGACAAATGATTACAATGATCTGTATGAACTTGTAACAACGGAGGACGGTGATATTCAGGTCGATATAAATACCTCACTTCCGTTCGGGTATATGTACTTATACGACAATGATGCATGGTGGGTATTAGGCACGGTATCTATTACCGCTCCGGGGGCATATTCCTTAACCGTAACAGGACTTGCTGCCGGTACTTATTATATCGAAGTACAGGGTTATTATCCTTCGCCGGGCGGGTACGCAATAACAAATACTGTTACGCATGCTGCTGTAGCCAACGACATCGAGCCGAATGATGATTTTGCTTCGGCAACGGTTATGCCGGCATTTGGATCTGCAACAGGACATATAGCATACCGATATAATGGCGGCACTTTTAATACGACGGATTACTATAAGATAAATCTGCCTGTAACAGGTGATCTCGATGTTTCCCTAAACACAACGGCGGGCTATAATACAATGACGCTTTATAATAGCGCAGGCGGATGGGTGGGCGGTACTGCGGGTTTTGCCGGCCTTTTAACAATTAATGCGTTGGCCCTTCCACCGGATGATTATTATATTGAATTATTCACTTATGTATCCTATGCCGGCTGGT
>CAYTFT010000015.1:11627-16277 GCA_964437155.1 uncultured Chitinophagales bacterium
CCACCGGATGATTATTATATTGAATTATTCACTTATGTATCCTATGCCGGCTGGTATACGCTTTCAACCAATTTTTCCTGCCCGGATGCAACAATTACCGCAAGCGGTGCATTAGCATTTTGTGAAGGTGGAAGTGTTGAACTTTCCGTTGCACCCGGTTATGACAGTTATACCTGGTCAAACGGTGAAATAACAAATTCAATTACGGTCACCGAATCAGGGACATATCATTGTGATGTAACATGGAACGGCTGCACTGTTACTTCATCGGATGTAACCGTTGATGTATTTCCAAATCCGGAACCGGTTATTGTTGCAGACGGACCGACAGATATTTGTCTTGGTGCAAGTGTTAATCTGAGTGTTACCGCTCCGTTCATAAGTTATTTATGGAGTGATGGTGAGACAACATCTGACGTGGATATAATGGGATGGGGAGATTATTCGGTTGTTGTTACAGATGCAAACGGATGTCAGGGCACTTCAAATGTCATTCATGTAATGACGTTTGACACAGATCCAACAATTTATATGGATGGGCCAATTGATTTCTGTGAAGGCGACAGTGTCCAGCTTGGCATGACCGCAGGTTACGACAGTTACCTGTGGAACACCGGAGAAACAACAAATTCGTTAATGGTTCATGAGTCGGGAATATATCAGTGTACCGCAACATTTGGAGGTTGTACGGTGTCAACCATTGAATTACCCGTCGATGTATTTCCGAATCCTGAACCTGTTATTGTTGCAGACGGACCGTTGGAATTTTGTTTAGGAGAAAGTGTGAATCTGAGTGTAACAGAACCCTTCGACAGTTATCTCTGGAGTGACGGAGAAACAACTTCTGCCGTAAATATTATGGGCTGGGGAGATTATTCAGTTGTAGTAACGGATGTGAACGGATGCCAGGGTACGTCGAATATTATTTCCGTAATGACATGGGGAGTTCCTGTTGTGAGCATTTCTGCATCCGGCACAACAATTTGTTATGAAGGATCTGTAACACTTACGGCAACCTCAACAGATCCGGTTCAATGGAAACGCGATGGCGCCGATATCCCGGGAGCAACAGATTTGAATTATATTGCTGATATTCCCGGACATTATACATGCATGGCCACCAATGGTGCATGCAGTGCAGAATCAGGGGTGATAAAACTTAAATATGCCGACAGAATTAATACAACTCCGGCAGGAACAGTGGCTTTATGCGGACCATTTGTTGTATTAAGTGTACCGGCTGCACCTGCAACCACTTACCAGTGGTATGAAAAAACAGTCCCGATCGCAGGAGCAACATCAAATGCGTATTCAGCAACCGCTCCCGGCAAATACCATTGCTTTGTTACAAAAGCAGGTTGCACACGCGTCTCAAAATTAATTACGGTTACACCTTGCCGCTCTGCAGATGAATATATACAGATGGATGTTTATCCGAATCCGGCATCTAATTCTTTTACAGTAACATATTCTGTAACGGATCCCGGAAAAATAATTCTTTCTGTTTTAGATATTACCGGAAAGGAAATGATCTCACTTGGTACCGAGAGACAAAGCGGTACATGGGATGAGCAATTTTCAACTGATGATCTCGCAAGCGGATTATATATAGTTACTCTGCAGGATGCCGCAGGAAATATCCGGCAGCAAAAAATTGTGATCGAAAAATAAATTAAAATAAAACCCTGCTTTTTTGCAGGGTTTTATTTTAAAACAAATTTTTTTAAATTTTGGGGGAGTCCTGTTTATTTTAAAAGCGGCCCTGTAATTATCAGACTTAATTTTTTTATTTCAGGAAACTGACAATCTGAATCGGCAGCCGGATGTATCCTGCAAGAGAAAGTAATTCTGATCAGATTACTGCATGTATCGTAATAAATTAAATGCGGATTAAAATTTTCGTAATTTATAAGAAGTCATCTTTTTCTTTCCGCTTAATATCATTTGTGATATCCTTGATCTCCTGCTCTTTGTCTTTTTTGCAAATGAGTAAAACATCGCCCGTATCGACAATGATATAATCATCCAGTCCCTGCAGGATTACAAGTTTGCCATCGGGAGCCATTACCATATTATTGGCGGCGTCATAGATCATCACATTGCGGCCCTTCACGGCATTGCCATAATAATCCTTTTCATAATTCTCCCATAAGCTTGCCCAGGTGCCCAGGTCGCTCCAGCCGAAAGCTGCGGGAATCACATATACATTATCCGCCTTTTCCATAATGGCATAATCGATACTGATATTCGGACAGATGCTGTACGCCTTTTCAATCAATTTCCTTTCGTCGCTTTTGCCAAACCGCTTGCGGGCTGCCCAGAAAGCCTGATGGATATCCTGCTGGTACTTGTCAAATGCGGCCATGATCGCTTTGGCATTCCAGATAAAAATGCCGCTGTTCCACAAAAATTCACCGCTTTTAATAAAATGGCGGGCGAGGTCGTAATCCGGCTTTTCAGTAAAGGTCTTCACCCGGTGAATGTCTTTCTGGACCGTTTCCTCCTCAAACTGTATATAACCGTAACCGGTGTCGGGGCGGGTAGGTTTGATGCCGAGTGTAACAAGCACATCGCGTTTGGCAGTATATTCGAGAGCCTCAAGCACAACATAGAGAAACTTTTCTGCGTTGAGCATCAGGTGATCGCTGGGAGCGACAACAATGTTAGCATCGGGGTCAATACTGGCGATCTTGTGGCAGGCATAAGCAATGCAGGGAGCGGTGTTTTTCCGCATGGGTTCAGCCAGGATCCGCGATATGTCTATGCCCGGTAATTGCTGTTGAATTAATTCGATATATTGTTCATTTGTTACAATGAAAATGTTATCTTTGTCAGCTATTTTTAAAAACCTGTTGTAGGTAGTTTGGATGAGGGTTTCACCGCTGTTGAGAATATCTAAAAACTGTTTGGGTTTTTTTATTCTGCTTTCGGGCCAGAACCGGCTTCCGATACCACCGGCCATTATTGCCACATAAACTTTACTCATTGCGCGGATGATATAATTTCTACTAGAACTGTTTTATAAAAATTTTTTATATTTAGAAGGCGATTCTTTTGCCGGATTTGATTGAGCCTGGCTTTGCCATGCCCTTGCATTCACCGGCAAATATACCCAAAACATTAATTGTAGTAAATAACAAGAACAGGAGCAGATGGAAGTATCTAATATGACGATCAAAGAAGCATTGCAGGAGTATTTTGGTTTCGACTCATTCAAAGGGAACCAGGAGGAGATAATTGAAAGTTTACTGAATGGAAATGACACATTTGTGATCATGCCCACGGGCGGCGGTAAGTCGCTTTGTTACCAGTTGCCGGCCGTAATGCTGGAAGGCACAGCCATTATTGTATCACCTCTCATCGCTTTGATGAAGAACCAGGTGGACCTGATGCGCAGTTACAGCAGCAATGATGATATAGCACATTTTTTAAATTCTTCGCTCAACAGGCAGCAGATAAAAAAGGTGAAGGCAGATATTACTGCCGGGCGGACCAAAATGTTGTACGTTGCGCCGGAGACATTGCGTAAGGAAGAAAATATTGAATTCTTCAAAGGTATTAAGGTGTCGTTTGTGGCGGTGGACGAAGCGCATTGTATTTCGGAATGGGGACATGATTTCAGACCGGAATACCGGCAGATCCATACCATGATCGAAACGATCAATGATGATATTCCTATTATCGCGCTTACAGCAACTGCAACACCCAAAGTGCAGAGCGATATCAAAAAAAATCTCGATCTCGAAAATCCCAATGTATTTGTAAGTTCCTTCAACAGGCCGAATTTATATTATGAGATCCGTCCGAAAAGAACAAAAGAATATGCGATCAAACAGATCGTAAAATACATTAAGGAAAATCCGAAAAAATCGGGCATCGTATATTGCCTCAACAGAAAATCTACCGAGGATATTGCGAAGGTTTTAAATATCAATGGAATTAAAGCCGGCGCATATCATGCCGGTATGGATGCGCACATGCGTCCCGAAGTACAGGATAAATTCCTGATGGAAGAATATCAGGTTATTGTCGCGACAATCGCTTTTGGTATGGGTATCGATAAACCCGATGTGCGGTTTGTTATTCACTTTGATATTCCGAAATCCATCGAGAATTATTACCAGGAAACAGGCCGTGCCGGCCGCGATGGTCTCGAAGGAAAATGTATCGCGTTTTACAGTTACAAGGATATTGAGAAGCTGGAAAAATTCATGCGCGACAAACCGCTTGCCGAACGTGAAATGGGAGCACAGTTGCTTGCAGAAACAGCGGCCTATGCTGAAGCAAGCGTCTGCAGAAGAAGATTCCTCCTGTTTTATTTCGGAGAAGAATATGGAAAAGAAAATTGCGGATGCTGCGACAACTGTCTGAAGCCGAAAGAAAAAATTGAAGGGAAAGATTATTTGCAAAATGCTCTGAAAGTAGTGGACATGGTGAATGAAAATCATCATATCCCATATCTGGTCGATTTGCTTGTCGGTAAAAAAACAACAGAGAACCAGAATTATAATCATGAAAAGATCGAATTATTCGGTGTAGGAAAAGAGAAAGATGATCATTTCTGGAATTCGATTTTACGTCAATGCCTCCTGAATGAATTTGTATACAAGGATATTGAACAATATGGCCTGATAAAACTCACTGATAAGG
>CAYTFT010000016.1:0-11040 GCA_964437155.1 uncultured Chitinophagales bacterium
GCAAATTAGCAAATGTGATAATTAGCAAATTTGTAAATGGGAGATTTTTTAAGTGGGAAATATTTATCGGCATTATGAGAATAGAATACATTTTGGTTGTATTCAGTTCAATAAAATTATATGAAAGAGATAATATTCCTGAATAATTTATTCATTCAATTCTTTCCAGATCATATCCTTCAGTTTATCGAGATTTTTTTGGGTATGGGAGGAAATAAATATTGTCGGAATCTTTTTCGGTAATTCTTTTTTCAGCAATTTTTCCAGTTCGGCATCCAGCAGATCACTTTTCGTGATTGCGAGAATCCGTCTTTTAGTGAGCAGTTCCTTGTTGTATTTTTTTAATTCGTTCAGCAATATTTTATACGTCGCTGCAATATCTTTTTCCTCGCAACTGATCATAAAAAGAAGAAGGGAATTTCTTTCAATATGTTTCAAAAAGCGTATCCCAAGTCCTTTGCCCTCACTGGCGCCTTCGATAATACCCGGAATATCGGCCATGATGAAACTTTTATTATCGCGGTACGAAACAATGCCGAGGTTGGGCACCAATGTGGTGAAGGCATAATCTGCAATTTCAGGTTTTGCCGCAGATACAACGGATAACAAAGTGGATTTTCCTGCATTGGGAAACCCAACCAATCCCACGTCGGCCAATATCTTCAGTTCCAGTATTTTCCATCCCTCCTGTCCGGGTTCACCGGGTTGTGCAAACCGTGGTGCCTGCCGTGTCGGGGATTTAAAATTATTATTGCCGAGTCCGCCTCTTCCGCCGGGGATCCAGACCACCTCCTGACCATCAGAAACAATCTCTGCCTCCACTTCGCCGGTTTCAAAATCTTTGGCGACGGTCCCGAGCGGCACTTCCAGAATAACATCTTCCCCCTCGGCACCGGTGCATAAGCGTGCATTGCCTTTTTCGCCGTGTTTTGCTTTAATATGCTTGCGGTATTTCAGATGGAGGAGGGTCCATAACTGCGCATTTCCGCGCAGAATGATATGTCCGCCCCTGCCGCCGTCGCCGCCATCGGGGCCTCCCTTAATCGTATGCTTATCGCGATGAAAATGTACGCTCCCTGCACCTCCGTTTCCGCTGATGCAGTGGATCTTTACATAATCGACGAAATTTTGTTTTTCCATTATGAATGACCCCGGCCGGCGATCAGTTATCCGAATGTTCTGAAGAAATACTATTCACCGCACCGATCAGAGCATTGAAAATATCATCAATGCCACCCACTCCGACGATCTCCCGCAGGAGTTCCTGCTCCCTGTAAAATCCGGCGAGCGGTTCTGTTTTGGTCCGGTATTCCAGCACGCGCTTCCTTATCGTTTCCACATCACTGTCATCGCTGCGGCCGCTGGTAAGTCCGCGCTTCAATATCCGCTGGGTCAGCTCCTCCTCATCCACCACGAGGCTCAGCACACAACTTACAGAAGTCCCTTTTTCAAGCAGCATTTTATCCAGCGCCGTTGCCTGTGCAATTGTTCTGGGGAATCCGTCGAAAATGATCCCCTGCTTTCCCTTGCTTTTCGCTTCATCCACAGCACCGGCAAGCATGCCGATCACCACTGCATCGGGTACCAACTGCCCTGCATCCATAAATTGCTTTGCTTCCATGCCGAGTCCGGTGCCGTTTGCGATCTCCTTCCGCAGCAGGTCGCCGGTAGAAATATGCAGTAAATTGAAGTGTTCTTTGAGCTTTTCCGCCTGCGTGCCTTTTCCGCTCCCCGGAGGGCCGAATAAAATAATATTGGTCATACCCTTTCTGTTGAAGGCGCAAAGATAAGGTTTGTGGGCATGGAAGATGGACCGGTCTATTTAAAAACAGAATTAAATACAGGCTTCAGAAATCAATTGCCGGGAATACTTGTTAATGCTTTTAAGTAATTTTATAAGTAGAAATGAAATTGTTTAACATCATTCTCGGCGCGACACTGGTTTTTCTGACCGTAATGTTTTTGCGATGCGAAAAGGTCACCGAAGTAACCGAACTGGTAAAAAACACTGCACATCTCCAGGTTACTTTTTATAATGATTCTGTACCGGCAACGCATGTTGATATAACGGACAAAAATGAAATAAAAAAATTCTCCCGTTTTATTTCTTCTGAAACCATACCTGTCAGAAAATGTAAATTCGACGGCGAACTCGTTTTTTTTATGGAAGATGGAATAGCTGCGGGAGGCGGGAATTCTGTTTCCATGCAGTTCAGCCTCCAGCCGGGTTGCGCACATGTGGAATATATGTATGCCGACCAGCTGGAGACAAAACAATTGAGTGAGGAGGGAATAGAATTCCTCACCGAAATGAAAAATAAATAATTGCATCACACGATTACCTGAACAAACTTTTCCCCGATGCCGATATTTGACCCGCGCGAAAGAAGTTTCCCGATTCTGCCAACATTAATTATTTCGAATATTCTTCCGCTGATCGGAATATTATATTATGACCTTACATTCTTTTCCTTATTTTATCTTTACTGGTGGGAGACGGTGATCATCAGTTTTTTCACTTTTATGAAAATGGGGCGTGCTCAACAAAGATCGGAACCCGATCCCAATTATACCGTCAATGGTAAAACACTAACCAATGAGCAGGTAAACAGCAAGCGCTATATGCGCACTTCCTTTGCGGTGATCCGTTTTTTCATGCTTGTGTTCTATCTGATTTTTATCGTCATTTTTGTCGGACTTGTTTCGGCAGCAAAAAGCGACGACGATATACTCAGCTTCGGCGGAACCCTCTTTTTTATTTATCCCTGGATGCGCATCAGTTTTGCCGCATTTCTTATCACCCATACATTGGAATACTGGATCTGGGTGCGCGATGAGGAATATAAAACAACCTCCTTACGTGCACTCGGCTCACCATTTGACAGCCGCATTGTCATCATGCATATTGTGATCGTGCTCGGCACATTTCTTTCGTTCTATGCAAGTGAAAATTTATTTCCCGGAAATCCGAAAGCCGGCAGCATGGGATATGCCATTCTTTTTGTGATGATGAAAACAGGCGTGGATATGTTTGCGTATATGAAAAACACAAAGCGCACAGAAGTTATACGCGCTTTACAACCACGCAAAACAAATAAAGAATGAAATATGCCGGCAACCGGATAGCATTTATTCTGATCAGAATTATTATACTGGTTGCAATGTGCACTATGCAGTTCCATTTCAATCAGTTTCTTCTGCTGATCGTTGCGGATTACGCTTTCGAAATATTCTTTAACTGCATTAAAACATCCGGAACAGGAACAGGGAATACGGTAGCCCTCGAAAATGATAAATCGTACAGAAGCAACCTGTTATTCGATTATCTGCATTATAATTTGTATGTATTGATGATCCTGGCGGTGCCATTATTTTTTTCCGTAGAATTTTTTGTATCACAGGACACTGTAAAACTCTTTGATGACGGGCGTCCGCTGATCTTAGGTTCGGGTAGCATATGGGTGGTGATTCTGATCCTTTTCAGCATCCGATTTTTCGAGTGCAGTATTTATTTTATGCGAAAAGCTGAAACTGCCCTCGTAATTGAGGAGATCTTATATTTTGATATGATCCGCATTTATGTTTTCGCTTTGCTGATGTTATTTTCCGGACCGATACTGTTTTCTCTGGAGCAATCACCGCCGGTTGCCGGGTATATTATCATCAGCCTGATAACTGCCGGAGATCTTTTGTTGTTCATTTATTTTAACCGGGAAAAGGAAACCGTAATTTTTTGATCCGTGAAAAAAAATCTTTCCCATAAGATCGTTCCGGATGCTGCCTGGCTGCAAATTCTTCCGGGTAATTTATTTATTTTATACTGTATCCTTTTTCAGGGATTGAGCCTGTACGGAATCATTTATATTTTCTTCATCGATATCGCCGTTTCTGTTGCCTTCAATCTTTCGAGAGCAGAACGGGCGAAGGTGAACACCAAAATCGATAATGATATGAAATACGCCGGGGAGCTAACCTGGTGGGATGAAAGAAAATACCGCGGAAAATCCGAATACCTGTATGCGATCGGGAATATTATTCTGCTCAGCGTTTTATTTATGTTCATCGGTGTGATCCCTTTTGTGGTGGAGGGAGAACGACATCGTACTTTTGAAGAATTCAATGCGCTTTTCCCGTTTCATTCCGCCTGGTTCTGGAGCTGTATCGCAGCCAATATTTTATTGCAGGCCGGATTACATTTTTACCATTTCATTTCCGGCACGGAAACAGGGGTGCATTTTGAGGAAATTATTCGCATCGATTATTTCAGATACTGGCTCTTTTTCGCATTTATTATTGTGGGCGCTGCGGCCATTGCCTTTATCAATGCGCAGACAAAATTCAATCCGCTTACCGGTACTGTTGTTTATGGCATTTTATACAGTGCCGTGAAAAGTTACCTGGAGCTGCGCGACAGGAAAAAGCAATTTGCAGAAAGGGAGACGATGATATAAATAGAACGCATCTCAAAAAAACCATTTGTGTGCGGGGAACCTGCTGAAACACAAAAGGATTCAATTACGGAGAGGCTGGCAGGACTATCACATTATAAATATCCTCTATTGCACCACCGCATACACATCCGGAAGATTTCTGCCCAGTTCATCGTAATCGAGTCCGCAGCCAACCACAAAAACATCCGGAATTTCGAATCCTGCAATATCCGCTTTAATGAGATTCGGTCGCAGGATCTTTTTCTGGAGTAATGCAACAATTGTTACGGAAGTCGGCCGGTATGGAGCAAGTTCCTGCTGGAGATGAAAAACTGTTTTACCGCTGTCCACAATATCCTCAATAATAATAATATCTCTTTCGCGCACGGTTTCGTCAAATCCTGAAAATAATTGAATTGCACCTGCTTCGGTTCCGGAATAAGATTTTACACGTGTAAAAACAACCTCGCATTTTCCGGGATATGCGCGCACGAGATCGGCGCCGAAAATAAATGAACCTTTTAAAATAATAACGAAAACTGGATCCTTGTGCTGGAACCTGCTGTGGAGCTCCGATGCCATTTGCTTCACACGCTCCTGAATAACAGCAGCAGAAATAAATATTTCAAAATCCAGGTCGTGCAGTCGCAATATATTCTTTATTTATACCCCACGATAAGTTGTTGCCCGATACCGATCGCATTGTCTTTCAATCCGTTCCATTGCTGCATTTCCGCAATCGAAACATGATACATTTTTGAGAGCCCGTAAAGGGTTTCCTTTGCCTGAACAATATGATAAACAGGTTCTTTTACAGGTGGCTGCAGGATTGCATTCCCCGCAGTACTTTCAGGAGTTGGCTGAACGACCCCCGCAGGCGCAGCAGTTTCCTGTACTTCCTGAGCAGCAGGTTTTTCTTCTGCATCCATATCTATAAATACGGGATTTGTATTTTCTTCAGGCACTATCATTTCACTTTGCTTCTCTTCAGCATTTTCAGAGGGCGATTTTTCTCCTGTTTCTGATTTTTCTTCCCGCAATTTTTTATCGATAAACAGTTCAGAATTTGTCTGCACATTTATTGTTCTGATCTTCACTGCATCTTTGCGCTTATGCCTTAAATAAATTTGTTCCCCCACAGCGGGCTCCTGTCCCTGCAGCATAAAATTATATTTATACAACTGATACATCCGCACACCTTCATCTTTTGAAATGCTCCACATGGTTTCACCCTGTTTTACTTCGTGTGTTTGCTCCACGCCTTTTTTGCGTTTAGGCTGCAGATAGCATTTTTCTCCGGCCTGCAGCGGACGGCCATCCTCAATATCATTATAATCGCGCAGCAATTTGCTGTCAATGCCATGTTCCTTTGCAATTGATTCCGGTGTTTCGCCATCCTTTACCGTTACTGTCGGGATGCGGTTATAATAAAATACTTCCTCGCTGTAGCCGTTCCATGAAAAATGATCGGATTTTTTATTTGTCTGTTTTTTCTCCGATGTATTATCTTTTTTCTCCGGCTTACCGGCATGCTTATTTTCATTTTTATTTTCGGCTATTGTTTTATCCTCTTTTTTCGAATCGTGTTTATCCTGCTTTTTAATATCGGCAAGCGACATCTTATCATATTTATACAATTCGTAATCCTCAATGGTCGTAATTAAAATATCCGCATATTTCGGATTTGTGGCGTAACCGGCAGCCTTCAGCCCTTTTGCCCATCCTTTATAATCATCGGGATCGAGTTCGAACAACGATGCATACCGGCCCTTCTTCGATAAAAATTCGGAGTGATCGCGATACGAATCTTCCACATGATCATATTTTCTGAAACATTCATTCGCGGCATCGTCATCATAATACACCTTTTCACCGGTCCAGTCGGTATGGCATTTAATTCCGAAATGATTATTGGATTTTTTTGCGAGTTCACTTTGTCCGGCACCACTTTCGAGAATTCCCTGCGCGAGTGTTATGCTGGCAGGAATTTTATACTCGATCATTTCACGGATCGCGATATCCTTATACTGTTCGATATAATCGAGCACGATCTGACTCGGCCCTCCGGCCATCAGGGTAAACGATCCCAGCAGGATAAAAAATGTTGTAGCGACACTTTTCATACAAGTAAATAAGCGGGACACAAATCCCCAATCAAATGTAACGTGGATAACGCTTACGGGTTCCCGGATATTATCCTCAAAATTCTGTTATCTATCCATTTTTTCGGGCAATGGAGATACCATCCCGCACAGACAGGATCACCACTTCCACCCTTTTATCGGCGGCGAGTTTAGCATTATAAGCGTCAATTGCAGTTGTATCCTTGTCCTTTTCAGCCTCCACCACCTTCCCGCTCCAGAGTACATTATCCGTCAGGATCCAGCCGCCCCGCCGCACCTTGTCAATCACGAGATCAAAATACCGAGCATAATTGACCTTGTCGGCATCAATAAAAACCAGGTCAAACGTATTTTCCAGCCGGGGAATAATGGATAGCGCATTACCCGTAAGCAGTTCAACCTTGTCGGCCATACCTTCGGCATCTACATATTTTTTCACCATCGGTGTCAGCTCTTCATTGATATCAATCGTTATGAGTTTGCCTCCCTGTTGCAGTCCTTTTGCAAGACAAATGGTGCTATACCCCGTGAATGTGCCGATCTCGAGAATGGAATGCGGACTCACCATACAGGAAATAAATTCGAGCAGCTTCCCCTGTATATGTCCGCTGAGCATTTGCGGCATCAGCACCTTAAGATATGTTTCCCTGTTGAGCGCGCGGAGATTTTCTGTTTCGGGGGAGGAATGTGTTTCTATATATTTTTCCAGAGCGGTATTTATAAGTAAATCCATCGTGTACGTATTTATTACAAAGGTGAAAAAGTTGCATGGAAAATTTACATTTTGCAATACATATGCGTCATTTCTCCAATTCCTTTACATAATATTCAAAATTTATTTTCACCCGCAGGAAAATAAAACTTCCGCACATTTCCGGTCTCCTCATTTTTGATTTCCTTTGCATCTGCAATGCCGCGCTTTCTTTTTGTCCTTCTGCTCTTCTGTTCCTCCGCTGTACAAGCGCAGCTGCTGCCGTCGTATGGTGACAGCCGGACAGCAACAACCGGATGGCAGTTTCTGAAGATCGCACCCGATGCAAGGGCTTCCGGCATGAGTGAAAGTTTTATTGCGGTGGTGGATGATATTGCATCTCTTTACTGGAATCCTGCCGGCATTACGCGGCTGGATACAAACAGGTTCAATTTCGCAGTCGATTATACCGATTATGCTGCCGGCACATCGATGAATTTCGGAGGTGTAACGTATCGCATAGATGATAATACACTCGTTGGCGTGAGCCTCCAATATTTTGATGCGGGGGAAATGGATGTTACCACCGAATTTCTTCCTTTCGGAAACGGACAAACTTTTCGTGCAACAGATCTCGGACTCGGTGTTTCTCTTGCCAAAGAACTCACCGATCAGTTCAGCTTTGGCGTTACTGCGAAATATGTGCGCGAAGATCTTGCAAGTGTGCATAATCAGAATATGGTTTTCGATTTCGGATTTCAGTATGATATCGGAATACAGAATACGCGTTTTGCTGTTGGCATTTCCAATTTCGGATTTAATACAAAACCGGGCGGGGATATTGTTGTAGTGAATTTACAGGATTCATTAACCGTAACCGATTTTACGGAAATCGCCGTCCCCACTATTTTCCGTCTTGGCTTTGCATGGGATGCCATTAAAAATGACAAACATTTGCTGACTGCGGCATTACAGCTCGACCATCCTACAGATAATAATGAAACGTACAGCATAGGTGCGGAGTACGGATGGAAACAATTGTTTTTTGCAAGAACAGGCTATACATTCGCAACGGATGCATCGGCTTTTCCGGCCTTCGGATTCGGCATTCTTTTAAATCGCCGCTACGGAAAAATCAGATTCGATTACGGATTTAATTATCTCGACCAGCTGGGCATGATCAATAAAATAGGAATTCAATATGCGTTGCCTGAAAAAAGAATGCAGGACACGGGGCGATGACGGGAAATAAAAACCAGTACACAAATAAACGGAACAGAAGCGGAATACAAATGCAATATTATTATCGGAATATCATCTCCTGCAAAAAATCATTTTTTGTTTTCTGCGGAATTATTTTTTTCATTCCGTTCATTTCCGGCTGCGATTTTTTATTCGGCTCGCGGGAAGATGCTGTTGTAGATGAAATTTTCGAAGAGGGCGCCATTGATCCCGATCTCGTGCAGGATGAAGCCGGATATGTTCCCATCCTCCCTTTCTGGGAAGGATTTTCCAACCCGACAGATATTTATTGCGGGTATGATGAAATGATCTATGTAATTGACGACAACGGATTGAATGTACTGGATCAGACAGGAAAAATAAACGCGGTATTTTCAATTCCCGGTGCAACAGATGTTACCCAGGACCGCAGATTACATACCTATGTAACGGGTCGTGTAAATATGGATGTGGATGCAGATGGCATTCCTGAAAATCTTGCTGCCGTGTATCATCTCACAGGAACCTGTTACGGCGATATACATATTATTGATACACTCATTCAGCCATTTTGTGATGCTTCCAGAAATATAACCGCTTTCAGGGGTGCCGATGATGAAGCAGTTGCCTTTACGGGAATTGCGACACTTGCCGATAATACCCTTTATGTTTCGCGCAAAGGTCCGCGGAACGACCTTGCCGGAATTGCACGTCCCGACAATACTGTTTTATTTTTTGACGCCAATGGAAATAATACCGGGTATGCAAACGGATTATCACCGGTAACAAGCAATTTAAAAAGTGCCTGGGATATTGCATCGATAGCAACTTTCGCTGCGCCGCCGCAAAGTCTTTCAGGAATTTCTTCCTCCCCCGAATTTATGCTCACGCTTACCGCGCCCGATGCACAATATAAATGCTTGTGGATCACACAACTTTCTGATCCGGAATCGGGAATTTCCTATCAGGAAAATTCGCTGCTTACGGTTTTTGATTATACGAAGTCTGATCGCTTTTTATACGAGCCCGATCGTTTCAAACATCCGGAAGATGTTTACATTGCCCCCGATTTTACGGGATATATTTTTGTGGTGGACAGCGAAACCGATTCGTTATATCAGTTCACACGAAAAGGATATGAGGGTGTAAATCCGCCCGCGGGCTCAACATCTGCCAAACAAATTATTGCAAGCTTTGGCGGTGTCGGCGACGGGCCGTTTAATTTTATTGATCCCAGCGGCGTGGCTTACCTCCGTAAAATTGTTTATGTTGCCGATAAAGGTAACAGCCGTATTTGCAGATATAAATTGAGCACCGATCTCGAATAACGGGATTAATAAATGAATGCCGTTTTGTTTGCGCATGCATTATAATTGAAAGTGCGTCCTTATTTTATATATACAAAATCCGGTATTTTTTTTGCCCCGCAATTTATTCCTGCATTGCCTGTATCATCCTTTTAATACCTTCTGCAGGCGGAGTTGCCTGTATGCCAAATCGCTTTTCGAATTTCGTACTGTCGAAAATATAATCCCTGTCGAACTGATACATCATTTCCGGGAATTCTTTCATAACCGGGATGAACCATCCTATGATCTTCAGCATCCATAAAGGTGCTACACGAATTTTCGGCTTCACACCGATCTCCTTCGCAGTCATTTCCATCCATTGCCGTGTAGTAAATTTTTCTTTCGTAGTTGGAAGATGCCAGACCTGATCATAGGCATCGGCCGTATTACCCAGCAGCGCTGTTGCCTTTGCTGCATCGGGTGTATATGTATAGGTGTGAATTTTATCGATATCGCCCATCGCATCTGCGGGCTTTCCTTTCATAAGGGGTTTTGCAGCCATTTCTATTAATACGCTGTTATTTATGCCAGGTCCGTAAAAATCTGCTGCACGCACGATCATTGCATGCAGATCACCTTTTTTCACAGCCTCGAAAATCATTTCTGCAAGTTGTTTCCGCACTTTTCCCTTTTCGCTTGTTGGATTAACCGGCGATTCCTCCGTCATGAACGGTACCGATGCCGGATCATAACTGTAAATATTATCAAAGAAAACAAGTTTGGATTTATGTTTTATACAGGCATCGATAACTGCCCGGATAAATGGCGGCCATATCAATCGCCATACTTTGATATTATATTCAAATCCGACGACCACATACACGATCTCACTGCCTGCAATGGCACCATCGATCTGTGAAAAATCCTTCAGGTCACAGGGATATAGCTGATCCGTTTCATTTATCTTTTTCGGATTACGGCTCACAAGCCTGATATCCGTTGTATATTTTACCAGTTCCTGTGCGAGAACATTTCCGATGGCGCCACCCGCGCCGATTATTGTCTGCATATATTTTTTGTTTGACGATTAATTCGATACATTATTTTGATTACCGTTTTTGCATTCAATCAACTCCTGAAAGATCATGGCTTTTAATAAGCCTAAATCCTTGAATGCCCCGCCCCGGCAAACTCCCCTTTCATCTTTCATCTTTCATTTTTCATCTTTCACCCCTTCCGCCAAGCCGGTTTTGCCTTTATCACCTTCGCATATATCCTGCAATCCT
>CAYTFT010000016.1:11140-15971 GCA_964437155.1 uncultured Chitinophagales bacterium
CCCTTCCGCCAAGCCGGTTTTGCCTTTATCACCTTCGCATATATCCTGCAATCCTCCGAATGCGCGCCGGGTAAATATCCGATGCTCATCAGAAATTCATTCACGATCTCCCCGCCTGTGAACCGGAAAGTCTTTTTAAATAATTTTACCCACTCATCTTTAGCTTTGGGATGATTGTGGTCAAGCCACGAACGGAACGACCCGTATTCTTTTTGAATTACCCGTATTGTCTTTGCATTTTCTATTGCGGCCTGTATTTTAAGACGGTTGCGGATAATGCCCGCATCCTGCATCAGGCGGTTAAAATCTTTTTCTTTATAGGCAGCCACCTTATTGATATCGAAATTATGATAGGCATTCCGGAAGGTTTCCTGCTTTTTTAAAATAGTGGTCCAGCTTAATCCCGCCTGATTGATCTCCAGTATCAGCCGGCAGAATAATTCATTGTCATCGTGAATGGGAAATCCATATTGTTCATCATGATACTGTCTGTGTACATTCTGTTCATCATCCTTTAATGATTGAATGTATTTGCAATAACTCATATTTCCTGATTTCCGGCAAAATTAAACGAATGCCTGATGCCGGATACTTTATGTATGGATTAAATGTTGATATCGCACAAAGTGCTGAAGCCGGTCAACTGATATTGTTTAGTTTTACATAAAATTCAATCACCCTACATCTTTTCCTTTCAATGCATAAGGATCCTCGTTACTTTCATAAAGGAAAAAAATCTGTACTGCATTCGTCTCTTCCCGCTGAGAGATTAAAAGTATGGGTGCTTGCACCCTTTGTTGAAACAGAAGATCCCAATCTGGAATATTATTATGATTTTACACAAAGTATAGCGGAATATACACGCACATTTTCAGAACTCGGTTTGTCCTGGCAATGGCAGCCCGTAACAATGGCCGATTATTCTGCCGTTATTAAACAGATCGCGGAGGAACGCAATTCCGGAATTTGTTATCCTGTTGTTCTGAATTTATGCGACGGCGATGAGATCAACGGTACTCCGGGCATCTCGGTATTAAATCTCCTTGCAGAAAAAAATCTGATTTTCACCGGCAGCGATGCGCATTTTTACCGTATAACAACTTCCAAAATAACCATGAAGGAAGCATTTGATCAGGCCGGTGTGCCGCAGGCAAAATGGGAAGCGATCACGGAAAGGGAACAGAATATCAGCGGTATTTTTGATCGTATCGGCTCACCCATAATTGTAAAGCCGGCAGTTTCTGGCGGCAGTATGGGCGTCTGCATAAAAAATGTTGTGGAAAATGAAGCGGAATTAAAAACGCAGATCGAAAAAATGTTTGACGGATACCGCGGCTGGCATCTTGCAAGCGGCGGGATCGTTGCGGAAGAATTCATCAACGGACCCGAGTTCACCACGCTGATCGTCGGATCTTCAGATTCACCTGCATCATGCAAGGTATACGATCCTGTTGAACGCATTTTTCATGAAGCACTTCCGGATAAAGAAAAATTTCTTTCATTCGACCGCCTCTGGGAAATCTATGAAGAGGAAACACCCATGCCGGATGACGGTAATTTTTATCATTATACGAGTCCCCATCCTTCCCTCATTGATAAAATCAAACAGATCAGCCTGGATGCCTATATTGCAACCGGCGGAAAAGGATATACCCGTGTGGATCTGCGGATGGATAAAATAACCGGTGCAATCAAAGTACTCGAAGTAAATGCACAATGCGGACTCAGTGAGGATGAAAATTATACTTCCATCGGAGCGATCCTCCGCTTAAATAAAACTTCCTTTACGCAGCTGGTGACCGAAATAATAAATGATGCGGCGGAGCGTCATGATAGTGACCACATGCAACATCCGCTGCAAAAGGCCGTCTGACTCAATTACCTTGCAGCAAAAGTTTACCTTTATACAGTCTAAAAAACATTTCAATTTATCCGCTTGCCCTCACGATCATTTGATACGAAAATTGAAGATGCATTTGCCGGACTGAAGATCTGTGTGCTGCAACCCGATTATTCAACTTCCAATGTTGATTATCAGCATTACGATCCTCCGCGCGATCTTTCTGCATTATTGCCCGATGCACATTTCGATCATGTTTTTTTAAATAAACTCACTACGTACAAACAATTACGCGAGCTGAAAAAAAAGAACTACGATATTTTCGTCAACTTATGTGAAGGTTATCTCGACTGGGAAATTCCATCGGTGGAGGTGATTTATTTTATGGAATTATTGAACCTTCCGTTCACCGGACCTTCCTCCATTTTATATGATCCGCCGAAGGAAATGATGAAATATGTCGCATTCACTGAAGGCATCGCAACTCCTGCGTATGCATTAATTGCAGAGATGGAGGATATTGAAACCGAATGCGATCATTTGCGTTTCCCGCTGTTTGTAAAACCTGCTAAGGCAGGCGACAGTCTGGGCATTGATGAACATTCTTTAGTGGAGGATACACAACAACTTCGCACAAAGGCGGATTCAATAATCGATGCATACGGACCCTTGCTGGTTGAGGAATATATTGCCGGACGCGAATTCACTGTCATGGTAGTAGCGAATGCAAATGATTTTATGACACCGCATGTGCTCAAACCCATCGAATATATTTTTCCGGAAGGGTATGCATTTAAAACATACGCGATAAAAACATCTGCACTGCACCCGAAAGCTAACGTTCCGGTAAATGATCCTGCGATCGATGCAGCACTGCGTGAAGCTGCAAAAAAAATATTCCGCGGTTTCAACGGAGTGGGATATGCGCGAATGGATTTCCGTATGAATGCTAAAGGTGAATTGTTTTTCCTCGAAATAAATTTTACCTGTTCCGTTTTTTACAGCGGCGGCTATGAAGGATCGGCAGATTATATCGTTCGTGAAGACGGTATCGGACAATCCGGCTTTTTGCGTCTCATTATGGAGGAGGGCCTGCAGCGCTTCAGAAGGAAAGAAAATCCATTTCGCCTGAAAGGAACGCCAAAAACCGGCTATGGCATTTTTGCTATCCGCCCCATCAGAAAAGGGGAGATCATTTTTCACGGAGAGGAACGTGCACAGCGTATTGTTACACGCGGACATATCGAAAGAACATGGTCGCCCGACGCGAAGGAGATATTCAGAAAATACGCCTATCCCGTGAGCGATGAAGTTTTTTTACTCTGGGACGACGACCCGAACAAATGGGCCCCGCAAAATCATAGTTGCGTCCCCAACACCGGATATGACGGCCTCGACGTTGTTGCATTAACGAATATTGAAAAAGGTGAACAGCTTACACTTGATTACGCGACTTTTCTCGATGAAAACATGGAACCTTTCACCTGCCATTGCGGCCATCCGCAATGCCGCGGAACGATAACCGGCGTGAAGGGAAATTCGATTAACAGAACGGAATTGAAACGGTGATAATACATGCCGTCTTACCGAATTATTTTAATGATTTTTTAATTACTTGCCTGCTTTTATTTAATCATTAATCTGGTATTTCATTCCATCTGAAACATCCAAAAATATTATTTAAGGAGGGTTCACAACCATTATATGATAATTAAATTTTCTCCGGTTAACTTGTATTTTTGTCAATAAAGATTTACCATGCAAAAGATCATCGTTCTCGGCGCCGGAATGGTCGGGCGGGCAATGGCCATTGACCTGTCGAAAAAGTATACGGTATATTCCGCAGATATATCTTCAGAAAATCTCGGCAGACTGGTGCCATTCGGCATTCATCCCGTACAGGCTGATCTGTCGGATGCAGGAAAAATAAAAGAAATCATTTCGGATAAAGATCTCGTTATCGGGGCCGTTCCGGGATTCATGGGATTTCATACGCTGAAAACAGTAATTGAATCCGGAAAGAACGTATGTGATATATCCTTTTTTAATGAAGATGCATTTTTACTCGATGACCTTGCGAAAAAAAATAATGTGACCGCTGTTACGGATGTCGGTGTGGCGCCGGGTATGGATAATATTATCCTCGGCTATCACAATAAACGCATGCAGGTGGAAGAATTTATTTGTCTGGTAGGCGGACTCCCACAGCAACGCACCTGGCCGTACGAATACAAAGCACCTTTCTCACCAATTGATGTGCTCGAAGAATATACGCGTCCGGCGCGCTATGTAAAAGACGGAAAGATCGTGATCAAACCCGCCCTCACCGAACCCGAATTAATGGATTTTGATGGTATTGGAACACTCGAAGCATTCAACAGCGACGGATTGCGCAGTTTAATTAAAACGATGCCGGAAATTCCGAATATGATCGAACGCACATTGCGCTATCCCGGACATATTGAGCTCATGCGGGTGTTGCGCGAAACCGGATTTTTCAGCAACGAAACCATCAGCGTAAAAGGTAATTCCATAAGGCCGATCGACCTGACTGCTAAATTATTATTCCCGAAATGGAAGCTTGGCGAAGAAGAACATGAATTTACGGTCATGCGCGTGATCGTAAAAGGGACGGAGAACGGAAAGAATATTACGTATACCTACAACCTCCTTGACCGGTACGATCCTGCGACAAAAACCAGTTCGATGGCGCGGACAACCGGTTATACATGCACCGCAGCGGCGACGCTGATTCTCGATGGAAAATTTACGCGCAAGGGAATTTCTACTCCAGAATTTCTGGGTGAGGATGAAAATAATTTCAGGGATATTCTGAAATATCTGGAATTAAGAAATGTGCATTATAACCTGACGGTCAATTAAAATTTAATAATTATTCGACCACGCTGTGGTCGCGTTCCAAAATCGTGCGGATTGCTACAATCATTGAAGCCCGATGGGCTTCCGATTTTGTTCAAAATTGTGGTCAGA
>CAYTFT010000017.1:0-4552 GCA_964437155.1 uncultured Chitinophagales bacterium
GGAACTGTCTGAATACAATCCCGACTTTTTAAAATCGGAGGGCAGATATTGTTCTGCGAATGTGATATAAGTATTTGCTTTTTCCATATACAGATCCATCGAATCCTGGCTGGGACCTGTGAGAATTGAATCGAGCTGACTGAATGCGCAACTTTTCTTTTGTTCGGCGAGTTGGTTCGCAGCAAAATAATTGCGCGCAGCAGCTTCCGCTTTTTCCTGTGGTGTATGCGGAATGGGTTTTTTACCGCAGGAAGAAATTGCTGTCAAAAGAATTACAGGAAGTAAAAATGGTATTACAGATTTTGTTGTATACATGGCTTAAATAGTTTAAAATATTGAATGCAATATCGGACAAAAATAAATCCTGTCTGCATAAAACAGACAGGATTTTTGAGGTCGGGAGCGGATTCGAACCGCTGTAGAAGCTTTTGCAGAGCCTTGCCTAGCCCCTCGGCCACCCGACCCGATGCGCGCAAAAATATAAACTAAACATGGAACGGCGAAATTCGGCAGTAACTGCATTCTCCCCTTTTGCGTGCATTTCAACCTTATCAAATCAACGTGTTCAGTGAACAGAGGATCATTTTATTGCGAAATCACATTTTTTCGCCCGGATCTGCCTTCTCCGAATCCCTATAGATTTTCAGTCACCATCACACCATTCAATCAGCCCATATGAAAAAAGGCATATCAGCCTCCACCCGCCACATCACCACATCATCATCCGCCGCGGCGGACACATTACCACATTAGCACATTACCACATTAGCACATCAGCACATTATTACATCATCCCTCCATCTCCACCCAAACCTTTTTCACCTCACCACCCAGCGGCGGGTGCAATTTGGCGATGCGCACCATGATATTTGTTACGGGAATATTATGCATTCTGATACTTTCAATAATATTTCTGCAGGCAGTTTCGATCAGTTTATATCTTCCCTGCATTACGACCTGCACAATGCGGTATAGAAGATCATAATCGATGGTTCTGCCGATATCATCTTCCTGACTCGCAATATATTCACTCGTGACAATTAATTCCACTTCAAAATTGTTCCCATACTGCTGCTCATAATCATATACGCCGATATGGCTCTTGAACAGCATGCCTTCCAGAATGATTCGTGACATCCGGCAAAGATAGGGAACGCATAATTTGAAAAATATTATCCGGCATGCCGCTTATTCAACAGCCACAATCATTGCAGGCAGGTGCTCTTTTCTCCAACAGGCAAACATCCGTTGGTCTTCTTACCTTTGCGCAAAAAAAACCATATGCCGAACGATCTTTTTGAAGGAGTGGATTATTATCAGATAGATGACCTGTTGACCACAGAACATAAACTGATCAGGGACACGGTCAGGCAATTCGTGAAACAGGAAATTTCTCCCATCATTGAAGAGTATGCGCAGAAGGCGCAAACGCCGAAGCAACTGATCAAGGGGCTTGCAGAGATAGGCGCATTCGGACCTACAATTCCTGCCGAATATGGTGGCGGCGGACTCGATAATATCGCATACGGGCTCATAATGCAGGAGATCGAGCGCGGCGACAGCGGCATTCGTTCGCTGGTGAGCGTGCAGGGCAGCCTTGTGATGTATCCGATTTATACTTTCGGCAGTGAGGAACAACGGAAAAAGTATCTTCCACGGCTGGGCAGCGGAGAGATCATCGGATGTTTCGGACTTACGGAACCGGATCATGGATCTAATCCCGGCGGAATGATCACGAATATTAAAGACAAGGGCGATCATTATCTGCTCAATGGCGCAAAAATGTGGATCAGCAATTCACCGTTTGCAGATATTGCCGTGGTTTGGGCGAAGGATGACGAAGGCAAGATCCGCGGACTCATTGTTGAACGGGGTATGGAAGGTTTTACCACTCCCGAAACACATGGAAAATGGAGCCTGCGGGCAAGTGCGACCGGTGAGCTGGTATTTGATAATGTAAAAGTGCCGAAGGAAAATATTTTTCCTGAAATAAAAGGATTAAAAGGACCGCTCATGTGTCTCTCCACTGCGCGGTATGGCATCAGCTGGGGCGTCATTGGCGCGGCAATGGATTGTTATGATACTGCATTGCGCTATGCAAAACAACGGGTACAGTTCGGCAAACCGATAGCAGGGTTCCAGCTGCAGCAAAAGAAACTTGCTGAAATGGTTACGGAAATTACCAAGGCACAATTACTCGCATGGCGGTTAGGCGTGCTGAAAAATGAGGGCAAAGCAACCGCTGCGCAGATATCGATGGCCAAGCGGAATAATGTCAATATGGCGATCGAAATTGCAAGGGAAGCCCGACAGATCCTCGGCGGAATGGGCATCACGGGAGAATACAGCATCATGCGGCATATGATGAACCTGGAGAGTGTCATTACCTACGAAGGAACCCACGATATTCATTTGCTCATCACCGGCGCTGATATAACCGGGATCGACGCTTTTAAATAAATTTTACGCATATTTTTTTGGGGAGGATATTAGTCCGGGTCAGGATACAATCCTCCCTTCTTATTGATTTTCATTGCGTTGCATATTTCTATGTTTTCTGCAGTAAGCAAACCCGCAGCAAACGTGGATAACCTGCTTGGATACTGACCGGATTTTTCCTAATTTTTATCGGAATTTTTTTACAAACATCCGCTCAACACATTTCCTTCAGCATCGAAAATTTGTGGATAAGCAGGTGTGCAAATTTGAATTTTTGTTGAAAATTTTCGTTTACGAATAAAACTGTTAGTGATGCAGGCATTTAATATGTGCAGTTCTTTTTTATCAAAATTATTTGGATTGTTTCTTACGGGGAACCAATTTTGTGCATCCCTTAAACAATCCCTTTTTCATTTTAGTTATCACGTTCACAAACAGCATGAATAGCATGCGTGAAGATATTTTTGTCTGTTTGCAGCGTCCCTGTGCATACACTTTGATCAACCTGATTTAACCAGTAACCGAGCAACCAACCATGTCAGATTACGACAACAATAACAATTATAAAAATATTGACCGCAAGCGGAAACCGGCCGATCTTTCCTCCATCGTTTATGGAAAAGTTCCGCCACAGGCAATTGATCTGGAAGAAGCCGTACTCGGTGCATTCATGATCGATCGTGATGCTGTTACCAATGCGATCGAAATTCTTCGCCCGGAAAGTTTTTATGATGACCGTCACCGTTTAATATTTACGGCGATCAGAAGACTTTTTGAAAAAACAATGCCGATCGATCTGCTCACCGTTACGGAAGAGCTCAGAAAAATGGGGCAACTGGAAGAGGCAGGCGGTCCGTTTTATGTTACATCGCTCACCAACCGTGTTGCCAGCGCAGCGCATATCGAACACCATGCGCGTATCGTTGCACAAAAATTCATTCAGCGCGAACTGATTAAAATATCAACAGAGATCGTGCATGATTCATATGAAGACACCACCGATGTTTTCGAATTACTCGATAAGGCGGAACAAAATCTTTTCAATATTGCAGATAAAAACCTGCGGACGAGTTATAGTGAGATCAATAATTTATTGAGCGCAACCATCAAGGAAATTGATGAGGCACGCAAGCATGAAGATGCACTTACAGGTTGCCCTTCCGGATTTTCAGCGCTGGACCGCCTCACAGGCGGATGGCAGAGATCGGATCTTATTATTGTTGCTGCACGGCCTTCCATGGGTAAAACAGCCTTTACACTTTCTCTCGCAAGAAATGCCGCCGTTGATTTCAAAAAACCGGTGGCGGTTTTTTCCCTGGAAATGAGCGCACAGCAAATTGTAAAACGATTGATCTCGGCAGAGACAGAAATTGTTGCCGAGAAAATCATTAAAGGAAATCTCGCGGATCATGAAATGTTCCAGCTTGTGAAATTATCGGGCCGGCTGAGTGAGGCACCTATTTATATTGATGATACTCCGGCAATAAATATTTTTGAATTGCGTGCAAAATGCCGCCGCCTGAAAATGCAGCATGATATTCAGCTGATCGTGATCGATTATTTACAGCTGATGACAACCAGTGATGTCGGTAAAGGCGGAAACCGCGAACAGGAGATCAGTCAGATATCGCGCTCACTGAAATCTATCGCAAAAGAATTAAATATTCCGATCATCGCCTTATCGCAGCTCAGCCGTAAGGTAGAGGACAGAGGCGGTACCAAGCGTCCGATGTTATCCGACCTGCGTGAATCAGGAGCCATTGAACAGGATGCCGACCTTGTATGTTTCCTGTATCGCCCCGAATATTACGGACTGGATGCAGATGAAGCCGGTAATCCTACCAAGGGAATTGCAGAGGTAATTATTGCGAAGCATAGAAATGGTGCACTGGAGAATGTGCGCGTGCGCTTCATAGATAAATTTATAAAATTCGTGGATCTCGACGATAATTATATGCCGCAGAATTTAACTCCGCTGGCAAACGTGCTGAAGGAAAATAAAGCGACCATCACGCGTAAATCGAAAATGGATGATCTGAATGAAGAGGATATTACTGAAGAACCTCCATTTTAATGTGTTGATTATTGAATAATCCGGCCGGCACATCAGCAT
>CAYTFT010000017.1:4652-15856 GCA_964437155.1 uncultured Chitinophagales bacterium
AGAACCTCCATTTTAATGTGTTGATTATTGAATAATCCGGCCGGCACATCAGCATGCCGGCTATTCCCGGCCCTCTGAATCCAAATCGGAGAATTGATTATTGCTATATTTAAGTCAATCAAAATTTATCCGTGGTCTCAATTTGCTAATTAGCACATCCACTCATCAGCACATTAACTATTCGTTTATTATTTGCTCGCATACCGCACCAGAAAAACAGCGATAAGGGCGAACAGGATATTCGGAATATTCGTCCCGATCACCGGATGCAGATCGCTGTTGGTAGAAAACGTTGTAGAGAATTGCAGAAAGAAAATGTAGAGCGCGCTCAGGGCCACTCCTGCTATGATATTGAACCAGTTTCCGCCGCGAATCTTTTTCGAACCTAGTGCGGCGCCCATTACAACAAGTATGAGAACAGAAATTGCCGATGAAGCCCTGCGGTATTGTTCCACACGGTAAAATTCAATTTCACCTGTGCCTTCCTGCTCCTTTTCTTTGATATAACTTTCCATTTCATTGTAGGTGAGCACATCCTTGATGCGGATATCTTCCTTGAAATTTTCAGGCACAAGATCCAGCACGGTATCCATTAATTTTCCTTCGCGGTATTGTTCCCTCACCCCGTTGATATTCCATTTTTTATAATCTACCAACTGCCAGCTTTTTTTATCGGGCTGATATACGATCTTATTTGCATTGATCTTGGATACAAGATTTCGGTCGGCACCGCTGCCACTGTATTCTTCCATCGAAAAATTAAATCCTTCGTTGGTCTTGAATTTGAACCGCTCGAGAGAGATGAATGTGTTTTTATCGAGTTTGAGATGCAGGTTGTTGCTGAAATTGCGGGGTGCATGAATATATTTATCCTCAAAGGCCAGTTTGCGTTTATTCGTTTGCGGAACGGTCCAGTAATTTGCATACATAAGAATCGCCACGGAAGCAATTCCGCAAATAAGGTATGGACGCAAAAATCTTTTAAAATCCATCCCGCTGTTGAGCATGGCGATCACTTCACTGTTGTACGCCATACGGGAGGTGAAAAAAATCACGGCAAGAAAGATGAGCAGCGGCGCAAGTATAGATCCGATATAGGGAATAAAATCAATATAATATTGAACCACTTCATTAGTAGGTGCATTGCGTTCAACAAAATTTTCTGTCTTTTCAGAAAGGTCGATCACGATAGCGATCGAAATGATAAGCACGTGTGCAAATATGGTAGTGACAATAAATTTCTGAATGATATATCTGTCGATGATACTCAGCCATTTTCTGAACGGATAAAATAATATGTCGATGATCTTTTTCACAAACGGCTGCTCACTTTTTTTACCATCAGGTTTTTCCATGCCCTGAAATTTCCCTCCTCAATTTTTATGCGGGCTTCCTTTACCAGCCAGATATAAAAACACAGGTTATGGATGCTGGCGATCTGCGGACCCAGGCGCTCTCCCGATACAAATAAATGCCGCAAAAATGCTTTTGAATGCGTCCGGCTCACAAAGGCATCGGATTGCGTATCGATCGGGCTCATATCTTTTTCCCATTTTTTATTCCGGATATTTATAATGCCGTCGGGGGTGAACAGCATTCCGTTTCTTCCGTTGCGGGTAGGCATTACACAATCGAACATATCAATGCCTAATGCAATACATTCGAGAATATTTGCCGGCGTGCCAACACCCATCAGATAACGCGGTTTTTTTTCCGGAAGTATGCCGCAAACAAGTTCTGTCATTGCATACATATCCTCCACCGGTTCACCTACACTCAATCCGCCGATTGCATTCCCCTCGCGTTCCATGGAAGCAATATATTCTGCCGACATTTTACGGAGGTCGGGGTATGTGCTGCCCTGCACAATGGGGAACAGATGTTGTGCGTAGCCGTACAGATCCTTTGTTGCATCAAACCGTTCAATACATCGGTTAAGCCAGCGATGGGTGAGATCCATACTTTTTTTCGCATATTTATATGCACACGGATAAGGAGTACATTCATCAAATGCCATAATAATATCAGCCCCGATAATGCGCTGCGTGTCGATCACATTTTCAGGGGTAAATATGTGTTTGCTTCCGTCGATATGCGACTGAAAGGTGACACCCTCTTCTTTTATTTTTCTTATCTGTGCAAGCGAATGTACCTGGAATCCTCCGCTGTCGGTAAGTATGGGCCGGTCCCAGGAATTAAATTTATGTAAGCCGCCCGCCTGATGTATCGTTTCTGTTCCCGGACGTAAATACAGATGATATGTATTCCCGAGAATGATCTCGGCGCCGATATCATTTTTCAATTCACTGAAGTGGACACCCTTTACTGTGCCGATAGTACCCACCGGCATAAAAATGGGCGTGTGTATATTGCCATGATCTGTTTTTATCACACCGGCACGCGCATTCGAATGGATATCTGTAGAACTGATCTTAAAAAACACGATGCAAAAATACCAACATTGTGGACATGGTGTGAATATGTATTAATAACTATTTAAGCAGCTGTCAGGCAGACCCTGCCAAAAGTCTACCTTTGCCGTTGCACAACTATGGAATTGGAATTTATTTACAGCATCATTTTTTATATTTTTTGCGGAGCCTCCTTTTTTCAGTTATTTTATTTTGTATTTTATTATCTCCGTCTTGCCAATTATAAAAAGCAACCGGCTATACCGGAGCATCTTCCGCCCGTTTCCGTTATTATCTGTGCACGCAATGAGGATATTAATCTGAAGAAAAATCTTCCGCAGATCCTCGCACAGGATTATCCGAATTTTGAAGTGATCGTGGTGGATGATAATTCTGAGGATGGAACAACTGAATATTTATTTTTTCTTTCCCAGAAAGAACCACGCTTAAAAAGAACAAAAACCGGCGGCAGTAATCCGATGATGGCAGGGAAAAAATTCCCCTTAACGCTCGGATTAAAAGCAGCAGCAAATGAAATTGTTGTGCTCACCGATGCAGATTGCTATCCCGCCTCCGATCAATGGCTGAAAAATATGGTGAGTGGTTATTCGGAAGGGAAGGAGATCGTTCTGGGCTATGGAGCCTATGAAAAACAAAAAGGATATCTCAACAAGCGCATCCGTTATGAAACCGTGCTGACTGCGATAAATTATTTATCCTTTGCTCTGGGAGGGACACCGTATATGGGCGTTGGAAGAAATTTATCCTATAAGAAACAGTTGTTTTTTGAAAATGGCGGATTCTTCGAACATCGCGAAATCCCAAGCGGAGATGATGATCTGTTTATCAATAAGGTCGCCCGTCGCCGCAATACAAATATTATCCTTGCAAAAAATGCATTCACGTATTCGGCCCCCAAAGAAACACGCCGCGAATGGCATGAGCAGAAGACCCGACACATGTCCACTGCGCGGTATTATAAATTCAGATTTAAATTATTGCTCGGACTGCAACCTGTTTCGCATATTCTTTTCTGGTTCACGGCTGTTTTTCTCGGTGCGGTATTATTTCACTGGTGGTATATTGTTGCCGGCACTTTTATTTTAAGATGGATGTTATTGCGGTATACCTTTTCGAAGGCTATGCTAAAACTCGATGAAAAGGATCTCAGAAACTATATTGAACTGTTTGATCTGCTTCAGGTCTTTTATTATTTCAGGTTTGCAAAAGCAGCGCTGATCAAGACGAAATACCGATGGGACTGAACGACAATCTTTCACAGCGTGCGAAAGAGGATCTCGATCTTATTGCATTGGCACGCAATGGTGACCAGCAGGCCTTCACCATTTTGATGAAACGATATAAGGATTCTGTCAATTTTATGCTGCTGAAAATGGTGCATAACCGCGACGATGCAGATGATCTTACAATTGAAGCGTTCGGCAAAGCTTTTCTGCATCTCGAAAAATATACACCCGATTTTGCATTCAGTACCTGGCTGTTTAAAATTGCCGTAAATAATGCCATCGACTTTCTCCGCAAGAAAAAATTAAGGACCGTCAGCCTTGACGATGAAACGGATGAAACCGCCAAGTCGGCGTATACACGCATCAAAACGAATAACCCCGATCCGGAAGAGAAATTTATTAAGGACCAGCGCGCCATTCTTATGCGCACCATTCTCGAACAACTGAATCCAAAATATCGTGTGCTGGTTGAACTCCGGTATTTTGATGAACTCTCCTATGAAGAGATTTCCGAAAAGCTGAAAATGCCCCTCGGTACAGTAAAAGCGCAGTTGTTCAGGGCAAGGAATTTTTTATTTGAAATTTTGTCGGAGAAGAAGGAGCGATATTAATACCCGTTCGCGCAGGTTGATTTTAATTGATCCGGTTTACATAATCTTCGTAATGTAAGGTCATTGCACTTCTGCATAATCGCTTAAATAGGCGAAGGGCGCATTCAGTTTCCCGGCCTTGCAGATAGTGGCCGCATATACCATCTGGGAATGGTCCTTAAATAATTCTTCCCAAACGGAATTGATCAGAAGATTTCCGAATTCTTCGCTGGCACTGCGCGGCAATTCATTTGGCAGATTATCTATCGCCATAATGTCGATGGATTCCGGAATATACGGAGCGATCTCACTTTCTGTATTTACATCGTATCCGAAAACGGGTTCGTTGATCGTTGTGGAGCGAATCGTTGCCGGCACACTTCCGTTCACATCGCAACTGACATCTGCAATGGTACGAATGCTGAATTGCGGATCACGCATCTCTTCTTTTGTAAATAATTGCGGCGCCTTCGGATTCCAGAAAATGCAATTGATAAGCAGGTCACAGGATCGGATGTATTTGCTGAAAGTGCTTTTATATAATTCGGGATGCTGATGAAATTCTTCCCGGTCAAATCCGCCATCACTGATCCTGTCGTAAATCGCATCGCTGTCGAGCACTGTAAAAACAGCTTCATGGAATGTATTTTGGAGGAATTCATTGCGTGTCACCTCCCTGATTTTGATCTCACGTAAAAATTCGAGTGCACCTTTTCCCACACGACCGGTTCCCGTAACTATTATTTTCACAGCGGGAATCTGCAATCCTTTATACTGCATTTTCAATTCAAAATAATCGCGGCAATCACGCGCCCTTTTCAGATGACTCTCATCGATCCTTTGTCCAAGTGTCCAGATCCCATTATGCGCACCGATAATTCCTGCCCATCTGCCAAATGCGATCACCCGGTCACCCTTTTCGTTTTTCAGACATTCATAATCGATCATGGTGATCTTTTTCTGCAATAAAGCCTGCAGCAATTTTTTATTATGTGCTTGTTTTTTTATCGTATGCGAAAAGAAAAGATAAGTTTTTCCTTCTATAAGCAAATCATAAGGAACTTCTTTCACGCCCATTAAAATATCACAGCCATGCAGATCTTCCTCCAATCGCACACCCACGGTTTCAAATTCCGGATCTGCAAAGCATCTCCCTTTACTGGGTTGAACAACAATATCAAGACCGGGAAATTTATCCTTCAGAAAACGGATCTGTGAAGGGATCAGCGGAACTCTTGCATCCGGTGGGAATTTTGCCTCGCGGATAATCCCGATTTTCTTTTGCACCATGGGGCAAAGATAGAAGCTAAAATCTTGAAACCCCGGCGTTCACATATTAAGATCAGACCGGAGCATCAGCAAAATAGAACAATTTTTTTCGACCCGCCGCTCACCAATTATCATCATAATTAATATCATTGCAATAAAATTTACGATATTACCATGCGGACAAACATTTTTTCTCTGCCCGTGTTATGCGGTGCTATCTCAATGTGTTTAGGCTCGGGATGTGCCATGCAGCACGCATATCTAAAGAATTCGAACCAGGCATACACAGAACTTGAGGGTATGAAGGTTATAGTTGCCGGTGCTGACAGCAATATTTCCGCGACAGCGGATGCATCCCAGGCACCCAGTGCATTTGTGCGTGAAAGAACACAATCGTCCATGCAGTACCATGCTGCAACGGAAAATGAGGATTACGCTGTTGCATCTGCTATCACTTCTCCCGCCTCCATTGTTCAGGATCACTCAACGCTTAAAGACCTGACCCAGCCGCAGGATGAACAAAGTGATGATACCGTAACGAACAATAAATCAGCGATGTGGGGTTTATTTTTTGCATTGCTTTCGATTATGTCTCTGGGAGGCGATATTTTTCTTATAATAGGAGGGTTATTGGTGTTACTGGCGCTTATTTTCAGCACCATCGGACTCATTCATTATTTTAAAAGAGGAACCACCTATACGGGAGTATCAGGCAAATGGGCTTCTATTATCGGGCTTACAATTCCTCTATTGGTTTGCACTATCATTGCTATCATGGCAGCTAATTCATGGGGGTGATGCAACCCGGTTGAATACACAATCACTACTTCCTGCCGATTTTAATTAAAGGCCACTGTATGTCGTTCCTGACCTGGCATACGGCCTCAAATTCCTAAATTTGCGCCATGGAAATTTCAAAGACCTATCAACCGTCGGATATTGAGGATAAATGGTATAAACACTGGATGGAACGGAAATATTTTCATTCCCTGCCCGACCAGCGTGAGCCTTATACCATTGTGATTCCGCCGCCGAATGTGACCGGTGTGCTGCATATGGGCCATATGCTCAACAATACCATACAGGATGTCCTCATCCGCCGCGCACGCATGATGGGTAAAAATGCGTGCTGGGTGCCGGGAACCGATCATGCGAGTATTTCCACTGAGGCCAAAGTGGTTGGTATGTTGCGCGAAAGAGGAATAAAAAAATCGGATCTGACCCGGGAGGAATTTTTACAATACGCATGGGAATGGAAAGAAAAATATGGAGGCATCATTTTACAGCAATTGAAAAAACTGGGTGCATCCTGCGATTGGGACCGGACAAGTTTTACCATGGATCCTCAATATTATGAAGATGTGATCGATGTATTTATTGAATTATACAGGCGCGGATATATTTACCGCGGACTGCGGATGATAAACTGGGATCCTGAGGCGAAAACAGCATTAAGCAATGAGGAAGTTTTTTATCGCGATGTAGTTTCGAAACTGCATTATGTGCAATATAAAGTAAAGGATACAGATGCATTTATTACTATTGCAACAACCCGTCCTGAAACAATTTTAGGTGATACTGCCATTTGTGTGCATCCGGATGATGAACGGTATCATGCGCTTGTCGGGAAAACAGTTTTGGTCCCGCTGATAAACCGGGAAATTCCGGTAATAGCAGATGCGTATGTAGAAAAGGAATTCGGCACCGGTGCATTAAAAGTTACACCTGCGCATGATGTAAATGATTATGAACTGGGAATCAGACATAAATTAAAAGTGATCGATATTTTTACTGCGGATGGAAAATTAAATGAAGCAGCAGAAATACTGATCGGTGAGGACCGGTTTGCTGCGCGGAAAAAAATTGTTGCCATGCTGGAGGAAAGCGGTCAGCTGGTTAAGATCGAAGATCTGAAAAACAGTGTTGGTTTCAGTGAAAGAACCGATGCCGTTGTGGAACCGAGATTAAGTATGCAATGGTTTATTTCCATGCAGGAAATTGCGCAACCTGCTCTTGAAAATGTTGTGAATGGAAATATCCGGCTCCATCCGAATAAATTTATCAATACATATAAACACTGGATCGAAAATGTAAAGGACTGGTGTATCTCCAGGCAGTTGTGGTGGGGGCATCGTATCCCGGCATGGTATAATTTCAATGGTGATTTTGTTGTCGCAAAAACAGAGGAGGAGGCAATCCGTTTGTTTAAGGAGAAAGGATCGGATACTGCAGGTATGCATCAGGACCCCGATGTGTTGGATACCTGGGCGAGCAGCTGGTTATGGCCGATCAGTGTATTTAACGGAATGCAGGAACCTGAGGGAGAGATAAGGTATTATTATCCGACAAATACGCTCGTAACCGCACCGGAAATATTATTTTTCTGGGTGGCAAGAATGATCATAGCCGGATATGCATTTAAAAAGGATAAACCCTTCAGCGATGTTTATCTCACCGGAATCGTACGGGATAAACAACGCAGGAAAATGAGCAAATCGCTGGGAAATTCACCCGACCCGCTCGACCTGATAGAAAAGTACGGAGCAGATGCAGTGCGCATGGGAATGTTACTTTGTTCCCCCGCAGGAAATGATATTATTTATGATGAGAAATTAGTGGAGCAGGGAAGGAATTTTAATAATAAGATCTGGAATGCTACCAGATTGATTAAGGGCTGGGAAGTTGCCGGTGAAAGAAATGAAAATAATACTACGGCAATTGAATGGATCGAAGCACGTTTGCATACTGTAATTGTCACCATAAATGATCAGTTTGATCAGTTCAGGATCTCGGATGTATTGATGGAAATTTATTCTTTTATCTGGGATGATTTCTGCAGCTGGTATCTCGAATTCATCAAGCCGGAATTTGGAAAACCAATTGACGCATACACACTTGAAAAAACAATTTCTGTTTTTGAAAGCGCATTAAAATTATTACATCCCTTTATGCCTTTCATCACAGAGGAGGTATTTCATATTCTGCATGAAAGGAATGATGATATTATCGTTGCCGCATATCCTGCATCCGGCACTATCGATGAGCAGGCGTTGCAGGCAGGAACTCTTGCCAAAGAAATAATTTCCGGGATCCGCGATATCCGTGCGAAAAATAATATCAGCCCAAAGGAAGCATTACCGCTATATGTCAGCGGCAGTATTGCAGGGTACGCAAAAATCAGTTACCTGATCTGCAAACTGGGGAATATTTCCGGCTTTGGCGAAACACAAACAGATATCGACAACGCGATCACGTTCATGTCGGGTCCGGTTAAATTCTATATCGTAGTCAATAAAGTGGTGGACATTGCGCAGGAAAGGACGAAATTGCTTGAACAGCTCGAATACCAGCGCGGGTTTCTGAGCAGTGTGGACAGGAAGCTCAGCAATGAAAAGTTCGTAAGCGGAGCGCCGGCGGAAGTGGTTGAAACGGAACGCCGCAAAAAGGCCGACGCCGAGGAGAAAATCAGGATGCTGGAGCTTACGCTCGAAGGGCTGAAATGAGGTTATTATCGTGTGGATTCAGGCCCATTGTTAACTATTTTATTGCTAAATCGGTGTAGCTTTGTCTCCTTATTACTTAACCGTTAAACCAAACAACTCAAAATGAAAAAGGGAATAATTGCCGTACTGGCAGTAACAACCGTATTCTTCGTATCATCATGCGGAAAAAAAGGTGGCCTCAGCGAGGAAACCAAAACTGAAATGCAGAAATTCGAAACAGACTGGAAAACTGCAGAAGCAAGTATGATGGCATTTGAAACAACAATGACCACAAAGTTCGAAGGCATGAACAAAATGATGGCAGAAACTGAAGCAATGGACATGAGCAAAATGAAACCGGCAGAAAAAGAAGCCTGTGACGTTGCCATGGCTCAATGTGCTGTAATTAAAACCAGCATGGACAAAATGAAGGCTGATTTTACAACTGCAATGGGTCAGTGGAAAACAGATTCAGATGCTTACCAGGCCTGGAAGAAAAAAGCACAGGAAGAAAAACTGGATGATGCTACATTTAAATCTGAACTCGAAAACAACTGGATGAGCAAAGTTGCCACCTGGAACGAAACAATGTCAGGTTGGAATGAATCACTGACAGGAATGGAAAGTGCATGCAAGGCACAATGCGATGCCATGATGATGATGCCCGGTATGGACATGAAAGGAATGGAACATCATATGTAATTCAGGATAAAAATTTATGAATATTTTTAGAGCGGGGAATTATTTCTCCGCTCTTTTTTTATGCGTAAATCCATAATCTGCAGTTACAGGTGAAAGGTAATTCCATTTTTTGCGGAAATGGTACAGCATATTTTAGAGCATATAAAAACAAACATATGCGAAAACTCATTCTTATTACCCTGGTATTCTTACAGATAACAGGCTTCAGCCAGAATTCCGGACAAACCATTCGCGGTCAGGTTACGGATAAGGAATCAAAGCTCACGTTGATTGGCGCCACCATCATCCTGTACCGCGATACGATCCTGCTGGAAGCGGTGACAGCAGATGAGGAAGGGAATTACCGTTTTGCCAATGTATCTACCGGCAGGGTTTCACTGCGATTTACGTATGTGGGATATACAGATGTGGTTACCGATAACATTATCGTCACCGCCGGAAAGGAAGTTGTCATAAATATGGAAATGGAAGAAAGTGCCGAAGCGCTGGAAGAAATAAAAGTGGTCGCAACAAAAACAAAAGGGGAAGTGAATAATGAAATGGCTGTGGTGAGTGTACGCACCTTCAGCGTGGAAGAGACCGACCGCTATGCGGGCAGCCGAAGTGACCCCGCCAGGATGGCAAGTAATTTTGCGGGCGTACAAGGAGCAGATGATTCAAGAAATGATATTGTGGTTAGAGGTAATTCACCAATAGGTGTTTTATGGCGGCTCGAGGGAGTGGATATTCCGAATCCGAATCACTTTGCCATTGCCGGAACAACGGGCGGCCCGGTTTCTATTATCAATAATAAATATCTCAGTAACTCCGATTTCTTTACAGGCGCTTTTCCGGCAGAATATGGAAATGCAATCGCAGGTGTATTTGATCTCAATATGCGAAAGGGAAATGATGAGAAACATGAATTCAGCGGACAGATCGGATTTTTAGGAACTGAATTATTTGCTGAAGGTCCGCTCGGGTCCGACACGCATGCTTCGTATCTCGCAAGTTTTCGATATTCAACATTACAGCTATTTCAATTCATGCATCTGCAGATCGGCACCAGCGCTGTTCCGAACTATTATGACGGCGCTTTCAAATTATCCTTCCCCGGTAATAAAGGTGTATTCAATGTTTTTGGGGTGGGTGGAAAAAGTAAGATCGATATTGTAGTAAGTGATTATACCAGCGAGGAAACAGAATTATATGGCGACAGTGACCGCGACCAGTATTTCGGTACCAGTATGGCAACAACGGGAATTTCCTACGGGCATCAGATCAACCCCACCACTTACGGCAAAGCAACTCTCGCCTTCTCCAGGCAGGAAAATCATGCAGACCATGTACTGGTTTACCGTGCATCGGATTTCGATATTGATTCACTGGTGCCGAATATGGGTTACCAGTATATTGATACGAAGATTTCAGCCATTTATAACCTGAATAAAAAAGTAAATAATCAGCATAGCTTTAAAACAGGTGTCAGCATCGAACAATATAATTATAATCATATTGATTCCA
>CAYTFT010000018.1:0-3721 GCA_964437155.1 uncultured Chitinophagales bacterium
AGGACGGCTGGAGGTGATCACTTTTGAATATCAACCCACCGAAGCGAATAAACGGGCATCGTTAAGTTTGCATCTCACAGCGAAAGAAAAACTGGATATTCTGCATGCGACGCATAACGCTTACAACAAACAAGCATTTACCAAACTCGCAGAGGCATTGCAATAATTTATTTCAGTTGCAGCAAAGCGACATTTTCGACATGGTATGTTTGTGGAAACATATCCACCGGTTGTAATTTGACTATTGTATATTTTTCGGAAAGCAGGAGAATATCTCTTGCCTGGGTAACCGGATTACAGCTCACATATACGATCCTTTCGGGTGCCAGCGCAAGCAGTTGCATGCAGACATCCCTGTGCATACCGGCGCGGGGTGGATCGGTGATCACAACATTTGCTTTTCCATGTGTTTCAATAAATGCATCATCAAATATTTTCGCCATATCACCGCAAACGAAAGTTGCATTTTCCGTTTTATTCAATTTTGCATTTAATTGTGCATCCTGCACTGCAGCCTCCACCGATTCAACGCCTATAACCTTCTTACAATGCCGCGCTGCCAGCAGGGCGATACTTCCGAGACCGGTATAAAAATCATAAACAATATCTTCCTTCGTCAATGCAGCATATTCCAGCGCGATATGATATAGATTGGCAGCCTGCTGTGCATTCGTCTGGAAAAACGATTTCGGGCCCAAATGATAGCGCACACCATCGATCTCCTCAACAATATATTTTTCACCGTGAAACAATACCAGTTCCCGGTCATAGATCGAATCATTATTTTTCGTGTTGATGCAATAATATAAGGAAGTAATCATTGGGAAAGTTGTGCGAATATGCTCCATCATCGGCAGCAATTGTTCCGGAATATCTTCCGCAACGATGAGGATCACCATCAGCCCGCCCGACAAAGTATTTCTGATAATTACATTCCGCATATATCCGGTATGATTGCGGAGATCGGAAAAGGAAAATCCATGAACCGCTGCATAAGATCTTACTGCCATGCGGATCTCATTCGATGGAAAGGGCTGCAGATAACAATGCTGCATGTCAAAAACATGTGCAAACTGATTGCGGACGTGAAATCCGAGTGCGGGTTTTTTTTCGATCACTTCATCGCGGCGATATTTACCTTCCACATATCCGGCGTTCGTGAAAGTGAATTCGAGTTTATTGCGGTAATATTTATCATGGGGAGAGGCTGCGATTGGAAGTATAGCAGGTGATTCAATTTTCCCGATGCGGCGAAATGCATCCGCTACCAATTGCGATTTAAATGCAAGTTGGGTTGCATACGAAACATTTTGCCAGGTGCATCCGCCACAGGTGCCAAAATGCGAGCAGAATGGTTCCTGCCGTAATTCTGAATAAGTATGCGCGTTAACGATAAATCCGGCAGCAAAATCTTTTCTGTTTTTTGTCAGTTGCACATCCACCACATCACCGGGAATTGTGTTCTCAACAAATATCACTTTCCCATCCACGCGTCCGACACCAATTCCCTGATCGGCAATTTGCGTAATAGCGACACGCTCCAGCACTTTTAATTTTTTATTCCTGCCCATGGCACAAAGGTAAGGTCAAATCAGGAATGCATCCATAATGCAGGCTGAAGAGAAAATTTGCATGCATTACAAATGCATAGACAATACAGGAAATACATACTGCAATATGCAGAAAGGCAATTTACTAATCACCAGGATTATGTAAAATGGAGAACACCTATTCCTTCACCACCGGCTTCACCGCAAAAGGCTGGTCATTGAACCGTATTTCCAGAAAATAATTTCCCGGCGCGAGCGGTTCCGTAGAAAAGGAGAACCGGTTATTTCCGGAATGCGCTTCCGTATCCAGTAAATATTTAACGAGCGCACCGTTTGCATTGAATAACCGGAAATGAATTTCTCCTGTTGCAGGCAATTCAAATTCGGTGATAAAATAAGTGGTTGCAGGATTTGGATATACCTGTGCCCGGGCTGCATAATGTACCGGTTTAATTTCCTGCGCCACATTATCATTTGTCTGCAGTTTTGCGATCCACGTTGCATTATTACGGCTGATGATGGGCCAGGAGTCGACATATTTACCGAAATTTCCATTCACCCATATCGTTCCCGGTTCGTTGTATTTTGTTTGCGATCCGGTATAATCACCCCAGCGTTCGTAGCCGCCTGACAATACGTTTACGTAAGTATCACCTGTTTTGATATTGACGATATCAGAATACGTATCGTATTTAAAAAACACCGCACTCATTCCTGCGAATACTGTCGGTGCAGTATGATCAAATGTAATGATCGACTGATCGTCGCCGTCCCAGTGACCGGAATACGAAATATTCGGATAACCGAGATCCAGCGTATCATCGCCGATGATATGTGCATGAATGGAATTCGTAACACCGAGGTCGGAAATAATACCATGATAAATCCCGCAAAATCCTGTAGCCGGATCGAGTGAATTGGCCACAAACTGAATTTTGCCATCTTCATAAAATGAACCGAGAATTCTTCCGTCGTTGGTGTCGAAACTATGAATGCCGGACTGTCTGGCTTGTGGCGGAACACCGTATGGAAGATCGGCGAGAGAATAATTAATTTCCACTTCGGTTGCAGGATCATCCAGTGTTCCTGTAACATGCACAATAAATATGGTGTCATTTTCAACAGCAAAATTTCTGTCGCTGAGGAAATACATATCCGGTCCGTAAGTGGTGGAACCACCTTTCACAGGATTCAAATTGCGGATCGGTGCACCATCAAAAAAAATACCGTCGTAATACACGGCATCGAGTGTATCGCCGGCATATCCTTTATCCGTACTCATCTGCCAGATAAGAGATTCACTGAAACCCGTTTGCCACGGTTCATCCGGAATAATTAAATTCACTGTAACAAATAATTCAGTTTCCGTTAATGCCATCATCGGAAAATCGGTCCACGTTTCATTATCCTTCGGATTTCCGGGTATTGCGTATAAATTCCATTCCCCGCGCGGATCATTTGTCTGAGAAAAACCGACAATAATGAGACTCTGATCGGGTTCATTGATTGAATTAAGACATAATAAAATAAATCTGTCGGCACGCGGATCATACATTACCTTCGGATCGAACCGGGTGCTTAAAATACCAAGCGTATCAGAAAATGCATATAGGGATAAAACCTTGTATAAACTATCCGTTTCATCATAAATATAAATTGACTGATTGATCACAGAAACAATCCATCCGTCATTGGATATTGCAAGATCATTATCATTCGGAACACTTGTACCCATAATATTACCCTCCCATCCGGCAAGAACCGACGGTGCAGGCAATGCAGAAGTATCGGTAGTTTTATGCGCGATGCCTGTCGGAGTATAATTACTATACAATTGTTCCTTCAGATCGATAAGATAACGGCGATAACTGTCTGATCCCGGAGGCGGCATTTCCGTATTCTGTAGCTGCGGCGCCCAGTCGGTATGTATGTCTGAAAGACGGATATGCGCTGCAGGAGGAAACTGCAATTTATCGGATTTGTTTCCCGTTGCAATTTGTGCCGAAACATTTTGTGCGATCAGCACTAATGCAATAATTGTTGTGATCTTCATATTCTGTTTTCTGCCGGTTCACAGACGACATGTGTATGTGTAACCATTTTGTCTGCCGGTGCAAGCAGTTTAAATTTACTACCTATTTTTAAATTAACCTAATTCCGGGCTGTTGATG
>CAYTFT010000018.1:3821-15848 GCA_964437155.1 uncultured Chitinophagales bacterium
AGCAGTTTAAATTTACTACCTATTTTTAAATTAACCTAATTCCGGGCTGTTGATGTTGTGTTACTTCCATGCTCAATATCCTCGACAATAAACTATCTGACCTGCCAGATTTCGCTCTGTGCTTTGGCCTGATCGTATTAAAAATAAAACTTACACTGATGCTTTCATCTGCCTCATTATTCTAAATAATTCGCATGCATTATTTTGCAATTACATTTCTTTCCTCCACCTCTTTAATGGCATTATAAATTACCTCGGCAGTTCTGTCCCAGTTATAAATCTCTCTTGCAGATGTATCAACTTGTGCACATTTTGTATAATGTTCTTTTTCAGAAAGAAACTGCACCATTGCATTCTTTATATCCTCAATATTTTCGGGATCAAAATAAATTGCATTTGCACCGCCCACTTCCGCCAGCGATGACCTGTCGGAGGTGATCACCGGCACACCACAATACCGCGCCTCCACCACCGGAATTCCGAATCCCTCAAATAAAGAAGGATATACCAGCGCATCGGCGGATGCCATAACGCCGGTAAGATCCGAAAGCTGGAGATGGCCCGTAAAGATCACATCCTTTTTAAACTGCATCTGTTCATAGATCGCTTTTGTTTCTTCCGTCTTCCATGCCATTCTTCCTGCAATGAGTAATTTCTGTTCAACGGGCTGCTGTTGTTTCAACCGGTCGAACGCAAGTAAAAGATTATCTACATTTTTTCTCGGGTGTACGGAACCCACATAAATAAAATAAGGACTTCCACCCGTAAATTTTTCGCGCACTACCCTTCGTTCCGATTCCGGCAGCGGAACATACAAATTACTTGCACCGTTGTAAGCAACATTTATTTTAGCGGGATCCACATTATAATGCTGCACAATATCCCTTTTGGAAAATGCAGATACGGTGATGATACGATCGGCTTTCCGTGCATATTTCGGTGTGAATTTTCTGTAATAATTACTCACCACCGGCGGGGTATGCTGCGGAAAATGTTCAAATCCGAGATCGTGGATCACCAGAATTGAAGGGACGCCGGTGCGCAGCGATAAAAACCCGTCGGTTGAAAGAAAAATATCCGGTTTATATTTTCTGAAGATCCGGGGGAGTGAAAAATCGAACCACCATTTCCACAGGAACGGATGGCGTGCCGGTGGCCATACTTTTATTGGAATTATATTATCCGAAAAAATAAAAGAAGGATCGGGCTCGCGGTCAAATAAAAAAAGGAAGCGGTGTTCCGGATGATTTTGTGTGATCCGGCGCATGGTCTCATACGTAAACCAGCCAATACCTTCCAGTTTATCCTTCAACAGAAAACGGGTATTCACAGCTATGAGCATGTTATATGAACTGGGTTTTATCAGAACTGAAATAGCGTAGAAGTTTGCCGTATCACTGCGTTATTAAGTAGAAGTTTGCCGCTATCAGAGAATTTGAAGCAATAATACCTATTTTTAGCGCGGAAACAAAAAAATGCGGAAAAATTTTGTCACCAATATCAGTTTCCTGCTTCTGTTAAACCTGCTGGTGAAGCCCTTCTGGATCCTGGGTATTGACCGCTCCGTGCAGAATAGTGTTGGCCCCGATGCATACGGGATATATTTCTCGCTTTTCAATTTTTCTTTTTTATTCCAGATGATCCTTGATTTCGGGATCAACAATTTCAACAACCGCATGGTGGCCCGCGATCCGGGGCGAATTGGCGCTTATTTATATTCGACGCTTGCAGCAAAATTATTACTCGCACTGGTATATACGGGAATATTATTTATTGCCGCATTTGGTGTACATTTTTCAGCGGAACAACTCACTGTTTTATTGCAACTTGCATTTTTGCAGATATTGATGTCGTTCTATGCATTTCTCCGTTCGAATGTGAGCGCACTGCATTTATTTAAAACGGATGCCGTACTTTCAGTTCTGGATAAACTGGTTACATCGGTAATATGTGTATTGATCCTGTGGACAAATGTTTTTCATTTTGAGATCACCGTGCGCACATTTATCAATGCGCAGATCGCCGGTTATGTGGCGGGACTTATTGTTGCCTTGCTGATCATTCTCAATCAGCGGATAAAAATTCAATGGAAATTCGATAGCAGTATTTTACGGGAGGTATTTCTGCGCAGTTATCCGTATGCATTGCTGGGATTTCTCATGACGGCCTATTACCGCACCGATGGCGTAATGATCGAAAGGATGCTGGGCGCAAACGGACCGTATGAAGCGGGCATATATGCATCTGCGTTCCGGTTGCTGGATGCATTGAATATTCTGGGATTTATGTTTGCGGGAATACTCATGCCGATGTTTGCACGCATGATCGAATCGAAAGAAGATATTCATCCGTTATTCGACCTGAGTTTTAAAATGATGCTGATATTTTGCGGTGTGAGCGGGATCACCTGTATTTTTTACCGGATGGAGATCATGCAATTATTATATACTACCGGAAATGCATATTCAGCATCCATTTTCGGCTGGCTCATGGTAAGTTTTATTGCCATCAGTCTTACGTATATTTTCGGGAGCTTGCTTACGGCTAACGGGAGCATTCAAAAATTAAATATCATTTCCACAGCGGGATTTATATTAAATGTGGTGTTGAATTTTCTGCTGATACCCGAAATGCAGGCACTCGGTTCCTCCGTGGCAACTGTGATCACGCAATGTATCATACTCGCAGCGCATGGTTATTATGCCGGCCATATTTTCCATTTCGGCACCGGCATTAAAAAATGGGTGCCATCGGTAATCTTTGTTTTGATGATCGTTGTCATCAATGCATGCGTATTGCAAATTCCGGCAGTATGGTATGTCCAATTCCTCCTCGCGGCGGTCTTGTCAGTTGCAGCGGTTTTTCCGGCGGGGATCATCCGTATTGCCGATCTCCGGATACAGGCGGCATCTGTCCTCGGCTCCCTTCGCAGAAAGGCTTAATATGCCTTAGTTTTTCTACATTTGCACTCAAAAATTTCGGGCATGGAACAATCTAATGACATTATACGGCTGATACAGATCATGTACAAGTGGAGAAAGCCGATCCTCATCATCACCATAGTTGTCGCAATAGCCTCCGCAGCCATCTCCTGGTTCTTCATGCCGAATTATTATAAATCAACCGTAAATTTTTATCCCTCCAACCCGGTAATGACCGACAGGCAGGTATTATACAGCCAGTCCGCCGGCGAGATCAAAATCGAATATTTCGGAAGCGCGGGCGATATTGACCGCATACTCACTATTGCCAACACAAGTGCCATCATCGATTATATTATCAATAAATATCATCTGATGGATCATTACGGATATGATTCAACAAAAGAACTTGCACGTTACAATACCAAAAAGAAATTTTTGAAAAACTACAGCGCTGTAGAGACCGAATATGGTGCAGTGGAAATTTCCATCTGGGACCAGGATAAAAATCTTGCATCAGAAATGGCCAATCATGTTGTTGCCACCATTGATGAACATAACAAAGAAATGTTGTTGCGCGACCGCAAACTGGTGATCGAGACCTTCAAAAATGAAGTCGCCGGAAAAGAAGCGAATGTTAAAAAACTGAACGACAGTATTGCATCCGCAAAAGCGGCGCATGCAACACCTGAAACACTCCTGATCCTCGATTCAAAACTGCAGGCTGCGGTTTCTGACCTCAATAATAATAAGATCATTCTCGAGCAGAACCAGACAGCTGCGAATACTGATTTCTCCACGCTGCATATCACGGAAGAAGCGTATCCGGCGATCAGGAAAGATAAGCCAAAGCGCTCGCTGATCGTGATCGGCGTAACATTGGGTACTTTCTTTTTCCTTGTGATACTGGCGGTGCTGACAGAAAACTACAAAAAGATAAAAAACAGGATACAGAATGCTTAAGCTACAGGCACAACCTGTTGAGAATACAATTTTTAAAGCGGCCACTATCATTGCAATAGTTTCTGTTTTTGCAGCATTACTTACCAATGAAATTTTGTTTTGCCTCGTTCCCGTAGCGGTATTATTTGCCTATCAGCTCATTCTTGATTATAAAGTAATTTATTTTCTCCTTCTGATCAGTACGCCGGCTTCCATTGAATATTATGCATCTTCCGGGTTCAGCACGACATTACCGACCGAACCGATCATGATCATTTTCATGCTCACGACGATCTTTTATATCTTTCTTCAATCCGATATTTTCGATGAAGCCGTATTCAGTCATCCGCTGACACTGATCCTGCTGGTGCATTTCTCGTGGATACTCATAACAACCGTGTATTCACAGGATCTGCTGGTTTCCTTAAAATATCTCGCTTCTAAAACCTGGTATATCGTCACCTTCTATTTTATTACTTCTACCATCATAAAAAATCTTGAATCATTCAAGGTAGCCTTCTGGTGTTTATTTACACCGACACTCTTACTGGTGATTTACACGCTGAACAATCATATGCATTATCAATTCAGATTCAGCGAAGTAAATAAAACGATGGTGCCTTTCTTCCGGAATCACGTGAATTATGCAGTATTTATTGCATTGATGCTGCCTTTATTGTTTATAGCATCGCGCTGGTATTCAAAATATTCGTGGCAGCGCATACTTATCAATCTGGGAAAAATACTTTTTCTGCTTGCGATCTATTTTTCCTATACGCGATCGAGCTGGCTTTCAGTTGCCGGCGCTTTGGCAGCGTATTTCCTGATCAGGTATAACAAACTTTTGCACGCAGCCGCATTTGCAGTGGTCGCTGTTATCGCCTTTGCATTTTATATGCTGCATAACGACAAGTATCTCGACTATGCACCGGAATATACCAAGACGATCTATCATACCGATTTTTCGCAGCATATGGAAAGCACCATGACGCTCGAGGATGTATCCAGTGCAGAACGGATCTACCGATGGGTAGCGGCAGTGCATATGATCGAGGACAGGCCGTTTATCGGATTCGGGCCGGGATCCTTTTACTTTAATTACAAACATTATACGATCAATAAATTTGAAACGTATATCAGCCGCAACGACGAACATTCCACCGTACATAATTATTATCTGCAAACAACAACGGAACAGGGCTTCCCCGGAATTATCATCTGGGTTACGATGATCATTTATATTTTATATCTGGGGCAAAAACTCTATAACAGGTTTACTGATCAGCAGTATAAAAACATGGCGATGGCCGTTACACTTTCCATTATTACCATTCTGGTGAATATTGCATTGAGTGATCTTATCGAAGCAGATAAGATCGGAACTTCCTTCTGGATGTTCATGGCCATACTTGTCAATCTGGATATATATCTGCGCAGGCATCCGGAGGCGGGCAAAGCCTGATCATTTTTTTGCTGCGCGCAATTTCACACTGAGCACAGTAATATCATCACTAACGCCACCGCCTTCTCCTTTAAATTTCATGATGGTGTTGATGATTTTTTTATTCAATGCTGAAACATTCTCTTGATAATTTGTTTTAACCAGTTCAACCAGTTTTTCGAGAGGGAAAACCTGTTGCGCTTCGTTGACAACATCCGTGAGACCATCGGTAAAACAGATGATGGCTGTATCTTCGATGATTGGGATCTGTCCCATTTTTACAGATGGCAGTTTATCGAACATACCGAGGATAGTGGTCCCTTTATCGAGGAATTTCGATCCGCCCGAATTAACAAGTATGGGAGGATTATGCCCGGAGTTGACATATTTAAGTATCCGCGTTTTATTATTGTATTTTCCAAAGAAAAGCGTAATGAATTTCTCGCCTTTGGTACTCATCAAAACACCACTGTTCAGTTCCTGCATAAATTCATCAATAGTATCGGGATTGCGTTTAATAAGCTGGCGGATCTGGGCCTGGAAATTTGCCATGAGGATTGCAGCAGCAATTCCTTTTCCGGAAATATCGGCAATGCAGAAAAATATTTCATCGGCATTCAACTGCATATAATCATAATAATCGCCGCCGATATTCTGATGCGGCAAATAAATGGCCGACATCTCCACGAATTTATTATTCGGCAGATCGTCGGGGATCAGCATGCTTTGCACCTGAGCAGCTACTTCAAGTTCACGTTTAAATGCCTGCTGTTCCACTTCTTTTTTGAACAGTCGTTTATTTTCGATGGCAACCGTAACAATATTCGTAACGGTTTGGGCGAATTTAATTTTATCTTCCAGGGGCTCATAACTTTCCACCCGCGGATTGCTCATGAGCAGGTAAGCGAGCGGGTCATCCTTATGAAACACGGGAATTAATATATCATATTGTTTCAGGTAATCCGGAAGTTTACCATTGAGTTCAGAAAGATGCGTCAGTTTATTATACTTCAGCAGGGACAGGATGAGTCCGGGATTGAGTTCAGAAATAAATTTATTGCCGATCACGGGTTCCCAGTCATCGCCGTTCTTACTGTACAGCAGCATATTTTCAACTCCTATCTGATCGCGCAATGTCCGGTGGAATAATTCATACAATGCAGAAGCTGATTTATTTGAATTGATTGACTTGGTGATCTCAAGCAATGAATCTATTTCCAGTTGTTTTAATTTCAACTGGTCGCGCAACATTTCCATTACATTTAATCCTGCAACTGCCATATTCTTTCAATTCCGAAATTTAATAATTTTTCCTTGTATTTTTCAATGATCGAATCTTGATTTTATATCAAACGCATCGCGCAACCCGTTGCCTACCATAAAAAAAGCGAGCACAAGAACTGTGATCGAAAATCCGGGGATGAGCGCCAGATACGGATCGGTAATCAGGTTATCCTTATATCTAGAGATCATGAGTCCCCAGCTCGGCGCCGGGGGTTGCACACCAATGCCGAGGAAGCTCAATCCGGCCTCTGTAAGAATTGCGTATGCAAAATTTGCTGCTGTAATAACGATCACAGGTCCGGTTATATTCGGGAGTATATGGCGGAAAATTGTGCGCATATCCGAAAATCCGAATGTTTTAGCCGCCTGCACAAATTCCATTTCGCGCACCTGCATTACCTGACCACGAACGATGCGGGCAATATCCACCCACATGGTCAATCCTACCGCAATAAAAATGGTATAAAAATTTTGTCCGAATGCAAACACGATCGGAAAAACAAGCAACAAGGTCGGGATTGCCCAGATCACATTAATAAACCAGAGGATGAGATCATCCACAGGAAAAAATAATTTTCTTTTAAATGGCCGGATTTTCATTGCGGGAGGAAAACGCTTATAAAATCCGGCGAGTGCGCCCAACGGGATACCAATGAATAAAGCGATAAGAACGGCGATACATCCTACCGACAGCGAAACGCGCACACCCAGAATAATACGGCTTAAATAATCACGGCCAAGATCATCGGTGCCGAAATAAAATTTTCTCGCCTCTATAAAATCAGAAACAATCAGTTGCCTGTTCGCTGCAATATTCTGGTCCTTGCCAGTTATTTCTGACAGACGAAACCCGATCTTCTGTCCGGGTATTCCTTCACCGATATATCTTTCGATATACAGCGAGTCACCCGAGAAATGATAATTGTTAAGCGGCACATTTCTGTAATTCACTTTTTTTCCGTTCACCATCCAGCGGAGAAATCCTGTTTGCGGCGGTTGCAAGGTAAGCGGCTGTTTCAATACAGTGACTGAAAAACCGGGAGGTTTATAGGCGATCTCATTTATCTGGTCATTTGCATCCGGCGTGCTGTCCGGGGCGATAATATGACCGCATACAAACAGCAATATGGCATAACCGATAGCAATTGCCCCGATCATGGCATTGGTATTCAGAATAAATTTATTTACAACTGCAGCCTTCCTGTTATTCACAAGATCAAGCCCCTGTATTTTTTTCCGCCACCATTTGCGGATAATAAATATCAAAGGGAAGAACAGCACCCATACACCGGCGAAAACTGCGAGCAAAGTCAGCATGGATTGTGTACAGGCTTTCAGAAAAGCTGTATCCGAATGTGCGGCATGTATCCATCCGCCTGCAACAGAAAGCGACAGAATTAAAACGCCAATGCGGAGGAGCGACTTTTTCATTTGTTCAAACAATAACCAACAGGAGAAACTGATATGCGTGAAAGGGAGAGAAGCATAATTTCAAACGGATCATGTCTGTATTGCAGATGATACCGCTCTCCCCTTCCATTTATATTTTCCGAAAACACCCGCCGGCGCCACGAGTAAAATATAAATGATATGCACAGCCTGCATCGGTAAAAATAACCATAAGAGATTTTCCCGCCGGAAGAATTTAGCCACAGAATAGGTGAATACTGTATCAATACCGATCTTCACCACAAACTGCCACATGGCAAGGCGCAACAAAAACGGAACAAAAAGTCCTGCCGCCAGATTAACAATTATGAGCAGGTTGAAAAAATATACAAATGACAAAATGAGTGTTATGCGTTTATCTTCGTAATGTGTGCTCTTGCTGGTCCATCGCACCCGCTGGTGCCAGAATGCGCCGAATTCCTTTTCAGTATGTGTGAGGATGATGGAATCTTTATTTTTCAGATAACCGATTTTTCCGGGATATTTTTTTGCCATTTTATGCATGAGCATCATATCATCACCACTGGGAATATGATGCATATCTTCAAAGCCGCCGACCGCAATAAATGCCTCTTTGGTATATGCGAGATTTGCACCGTTGCATAAATTATAAAATCCGTTGCGGATACTCGCCGCAGCAATGCCCACGAGACTCAAAAAATCGAGGGTCTGAAATTTTCCAAGAAAGGTCGGGTCATAATAATAATTCACCATTCCGGCGATCATAACCGGATGATGTTGTTCATAATAGCCTGCAATGGTGTTGATCCAGTTGCTGCCCGCGCGGCAATCGGCATCCGTAGTAATGATTAATTCTCCTGTAGCATACCCGACAGCTTTTTCAATGCCCGCCTTTTTATTGGCACGGCCCACATGATGATCGGGAAATATTTCTTTCAATGCAATCAGCCGCAGATTTTGCATTGGATAATTCCTGACGATATCACATGTTTTATCTGTGGAATAATCATCCACTACCAGCACTTCAAAAAGATTTTTATTATAATTCTGTTCACGGAGGTCATCCAGCAGATACCGGATATTTTTTTCTTCATTTCGCACCGGAACAATTATGGAAATCTTAGTGGAGTGAATGCTTTCCTTCGGAATAAATTCTTTCAGCCGCAACCATCCCCATAAAAAATAGAGGATGAGGATCATATAGAATACGATCACGAGATAAACGGCTGCCGATATTATAATTATCATTGCGGAGAACGCAGGGTTTCAAATGATGTTACAAAAATAAACCAATGCACCGAGAACGCAGGCTACCTTATGCCTGCAGCGGTTGCAGGGCTTCCCGGAGGAAGGGAACCAGGCGTTCATCAATAAAATAATGCCCGCGGTCGAGTCTTATCAAATTGCAATTTTCGATTCCTTCAGCAAAAAATTCACCCACACTTACGGGGATCACCTCATCCCGTTTACCGAAAAATAAAATCGTATGTATATTATTTTCACGGATCTTTTTTTTCACCAGTTCAATATCTGGATTGAAATGTGCCATGGAGATCCATGTATCATACAAACGTTGTCTTTTTTCCTTTGTATCCATATGGTTGAAAGTGAATTTATACAACCAGGGAGAAATAATGTGCAGACTGCGCGCAATGCGCACGGTTGTCATCAACCAGCGCGGATGCCGTATGGTAGTTTTAAATAACTCTCTCCCCCATCGCGGATAAACAGCCACATTGTATATTTTATTTGTACGGATGCCGTCACTCGCCATCAGAATGAGTTCATCAACGCGCTCTGCAAAATGTTTGGTGATAAATAAAGCACATTTTCCTCCCATGCTGAAACCCAGTACCGAAAATCGGTTGATCTCCAATGCATCTGTAAGTTGTTGCATGATATGCACGAGGTCGCTGGTGGTGAAAAAGGTCGGTTCCCTCCATTCCGTTTTGCCGTGATAAGGAATGTCTATCGCAATTACGGTATACAGATCTTTTAATGCAGGTTCGAGTGCGAGAAAACTTTGTCCGCTTTCACTGAATCCATGAAAAGCAAATAGTATTTTTTTCCCCTTCCCGAATTTCAGGTAATGGATTTTCGAGCTTTTATATGTTGCAAATATTGATTCCAATGAAATATTGCTGCTGCTCTGCGCATTGCTGTCTGCGGTATAAAAATAGTCAACCCATATGTAGTCGGGTTTGAACGCAGGGGTTCGGAAGGACATTTGACCTTTTTAATAGATAATTAATATTTCACTGACAACGGATGAACTTTTCAAACCATCTTCGAATTAGTATATTTGTCTGACGTAATTAATTTCTGCTGATTGAACAGCGCCTGCCTGCCAATAAAACCCTCTTCCTTCATTGCATTCAACCGAAAGTTAATGCTCATGATGACATTTGTCATTCTGTTCACGGGGAACGTGAAGGCGCAATCTTTTCTCAACGGGAATTTCGAGATCACAACGGTCACCTGGGATGCCATTAACATGACCAATGCCGCGTTCAATGTATCAATGTCCGATACCTACGCATTCGGCAGTTATGGCGATATGGATATTATTACTTCTGCCACCTGGGGGCCGCCGCAAAGCGGTTCCTGGTATGTTGCCCTTACGGGAGGCGGCACCGATATCATTACCATGAAACTTTCTGCGCCGCTCGTTGCGGGTAATTCCTATACGATAACTTTTTACGACCGCGCTTATTCTGCTTTCGCCACCTTTCCGGTGCAGCTCGGATTGTCTACCGTAAATAATGCATTAGGAACCACCATTTATACAGGTCCTACTCCGTCTTTTGGCGTATGGTCGCTTCGTACGGCAACATTTACCGCACCCAATAACGGACAGTATATTTCAGTAACCATGACAGCAGGCGGTACCGGGAATTGGGCCAATATCGACAATTTCAATTTTACCGCCATTCTGCCGGTTGAACTGCTTTATTTTAATGTGGATTGCAGTGATGCCGGAATGCGCACGTTTAAATGGGCTACCGCAAGCGAAACCGACAATAGTTTTTTCACCATAGAAGCGAGTGCCGATGGAAATAACTGGACCGCGATCGGCACATTGGATGGCGCCGGCACCTCCACGCAAACAATTGAATATTCCAAAACAATAAATGCAGGTGTGAATATGCATTATTTCCGGCTGAAACAAACAGATATTGACGGAAATAGCCATTACTCTGACATCCAATATAATGCTTGCGGAATTCCGGATGACGGATCTGTTTCCATTTATCCCAATCCTGTCATGCAAAATGCGGTAATAGCATTTAATTCCCCGCAATTAAATGCTTCCTGCCTGCTTACCGATATTGCCGGAAGGGCTGTAATGGAATCATTTACCGTTACGGGTGAGCGTATGACCCTCGATATGACCCCATTTCCAAAAGGCATTTATCTGCTGAAAATTTCCACCAACGGAAATACCGAAACATATAAGATCGTAAAAAATTAACCCGCGGATAATTCGTTTAGGATTTTTTTTCAAAAAAATTTTACTCTGCATCGTTCTGCATTTACGCCACTGCCGCAATTGCAGTGCTGTAAAGGGATGTTGATGGATTGTGCAACCCGGTAACCGGCAGGCATCTTCCGTTATCGCGCCCGTGTTTTTGTGTTATATTTGCATCCTGAAATGCGAGTTCAGGCGTTACAGATCAATCCCACCTTTTTTCTCAACCATTTTATTTTTCAAACTCTTTATTCTTTAGCTGCTTATGCCGAAAGATAATTCGATACACCATGTTTTGATCATCGGGAGCGGTCCTATCATCATAGGGCAGGCTTGTGAATTTGACTATTCCGGTTCTCAGGCCAGCCGCAGTTTGCGGGAGGAAGGGATCACGGTTTCACTGATCAACTCCAATCCGGCCACTATTATGACCGACCCGGTTACCGCCGACCATATTTACTTATGGCCGCTCAATACAGGGAGTATCGAAAAAATTCTCATCGAGAATATCGAAAAAGGAACGCCCATTGATGCCGTATTGCCGACAATGGGCGGACAAA
>CAYTFT010000019.1:0-15762 GCA_964437155.1 uncultured Chitinophagales bacterium
GGTACCGACAGGATCGAATTCTATACCGGCCCCTATGCCGAAAATTATTCTGCAAACCGGGAAACTGCAATCCGGGATTATACGCAGGCAGCGATCGTTGCGCATTCAATCGGACTCGGTATCAATGCCGGCCATGATCTTAATCTGCAAAACCTGGCGTTTTTCAGGAAATCACTTCCGCACCTCGATGAGGTTTCGATAGGCCATGCAATTATTAGTGATGCACTATATTATGGCATTGAAAATACTATTCAGATGTATAAGCGATTGCTCGCTGATTAATCGTGCGGGAATCGTATGATTTCAACCATCCGGAATACATTGTAATTTCCGGCTGCTATTGTTTTTCATACGGATTAAAGGTACATTTGGAAAAAAGAACATGCGCAGTACACTTCTTATCTCCCTCCTTTTTGCTGCTGCAACTGCATACGCCCAAAATGATTGTGCAGTGAAACTCGGCAACAATTATTATATCAGTTGCAAACATATTCTGGTCGTAAACCATACACCTGCACTCGACGTGAAATTCGGCACTGACGGTATTCCGTTGTTGAGCGGTGATATTTTCGATACAAAAGGAATATTGCAGGCGACAATGGAACAGAATAAAATTAAAACCGGAGATTCTTCCCGCTATAAAATAAAAATTTCAACAACCGAAATTGCAGTAAATGATGCGCGCAATAATGCACTTCTTTATCTGTTAAAAAAGGATGCCGGCGACACTAAATATTCCTGTGTATGGGGTGTATTTGCGAATATCAATCTCGCTGACGGGGGATTCATTTATATCACACCGGATGAAACGAATGTTCCAAGTCTGCAATACATAAATGGCGCAACATTTAAAAGTATGGAAACTGCAGTGGAGATCAACTATTAAGGAAATTCTGAAAATTGTATTTTTCTGAACGGTAATTCATTCCGTACCTTTGCATCAATGCAGTTCACTGATTTTGGTTTTGAACCCACCCTCCTGGAAGGGATCGAGGCAATGGGATTTACGAATCCCACACCCATACAGGAAATGGCGATTCCCTTAATATTAAACAGAAAGGATCTGATTGCCTGTGCGCAAACAGGCACAGGAAAAACTGCAGCCTTTCTTTTACCGGTAATGAACAGTATTATCCGGCGCGGACATGGTTCTATCAATACACTTATTCTTGTCCCCACCCGCGAACTCGCTGTGCAGATCGAAAATGCGATACAGGGATTGGCTTATTTCACGAATATCAGCGGGATAGCAGTGTACGGCGGTAATGATGGGCAAATGTTCGAGCAGGAAAAGCGTGCGATACAAACCGGTGCCGATATTATTGTGGCAACACCGGGCAGGCTTATTTCACATCTTACGGGAAATCATAATCAATTCAGATCATTGCAGCATCTGATCCTCGACGAAGCTGATCGTATGCTCGACATGGGATTTCACGATGCCATCATGCGGATATTATCTTTTCTTCCGCAACAGCGGCAAACATTAATGTTCAGTGCAACCATGCCGCCGAAGATCAGAACACTGGCGAAAAAATTATTATCTGATCCCGAGCAGATCAATATCGCATTATCGAAACCGGCGGAAGGAGTTTCGCAGGAAGTATATTATCTCCACGACCAGCAGAAATTACCTTTACTCAAACATATCATCAGTAGTTCGGATTATACCAGTATTCTCATTTTCGCTTCAACCCGTGAAATGGTTAAAAATCTGGAGCGTGATATGCAGCGGCAGGGATTTCAGGTTGCAGCCATTCATTCGGACCTTGAACAAACCGAACGCAAAGAAGTATTAAGGCAATTCAGCAATAAAAATCTGCGTATTCTTATTGCAACCGATATTCTTTCCAGAGGTATTGATGTCGATAATATTGATCTTGTAGTGAATTATCAGGTTCCGGGTGATCCGGAAGATTATATTCATCGTGTCGGAAGAACTGCACGCGCCGCATCAAAAGGACATGCTATCACATTTACCGATCATAAGGATAACAGGAAATTTAAAAATATTGAAGAGCTCATCGGGTATAAAGTAGCTGCACCGGAATTACCGGAACCTGTCAAAAAAATTCAGTCCACTTCTCCGCCACAACAGCAGCACCGCAGGCCCAACCGCAACTTTAACCGTGGACGGGGCGGCAGGCGTTAATTTATTTCTGTACTTGTTTCTGCTTTATTTTAATCGGGTAATTATTTTACAACGGTTATGATTCTTTTATTAAAGGAATTAGTAACGGAGAATATTTTCGGGTACTTCAATTCCCCCAAATAAAAAAACCCTCCGTTTTTTGCGGAGGGTTTTTTTATTTGAAAAATGCTTTATTTATAAATGCGTTTCCTGTGCATTTACGTAAGTATATTTTGATGTGGCAGAATCATATTTCCATACGATTGCAACACAATACATATTCTCGGTTTTCCAGAGAACATTTTTTTCAAGCTGATAAGATTTTGTGAAATTCTGTCCGTTGCTGCCTGAACCGAAAACCCATTGTTCACCCCAGCAATTGCCGTTGGAGGAAGCACGGATAACGTGATCATGCACAAAATTCGGATCAGGATCTGCACCTGCGATCTGCTGCAGATAAACGAGTCCGTTTTCCATCAGATAAGCAGCAACAAAATAATCACCGGTAACATCAGAGAACAACTGCGCGCTCACAGATAAAGTGATGGAAGAGCCGTTATCGGTAAATCCTGCAACTGCACCCGCTTCGGCAGGGCCCAGGGCAACCTCAGCGCTTACAGCACCCGCCTTTGCATTACCATCAGAGATTGTTGACTGGTTCCACACATATAAGGTTGGGAAACCGCCAACGATACCTTCTGCACTATAATAATCGGTGAGGGCAGTAGATTCATTTGTTGTCATCTCATCGGTATTATGAATGCCCAGCGGAATGGCGTTGGAACCTGACTGTTCAATACAAGTCTTGAATTCAGGAGCACCCCATTGTCCGCAATACGGACACCAGGTAGCTGTGAAGTCACCGATCAGCGCATGTTTCTGGCTGCTGGGTGCAAAACAGGTCCCGTTGTCGTCTGTTGCATTAGGATTGTAATTGATGGAAAATGGATCTGTACAGCCATAGACACGGTCTTTGGCGCATGATGAAATAGCTGCCAGCGAGGTGATGGCGATAGCTATTACGACTAATTTTTTCATGTTCTGTGATTATTGGTTTTAAATCCGCTACTAAAGTAAGTCTATTTTTTCTAAATACAAATACATTTACCAACAAACCTTACAGGAAGATTACAATTACAGGCCGCCGTTTTCGGATATCTTTACCGGAAAATCATGGATATGTTCAAACATTGTTTCGGTGCGCTCGCATTCACCCTCTCAGTAACTTTTGCAATGGCGCAGCCGCAGTTGCTTCTGGAAACATTTGCAACCGGACTCAGTAATCCGGTGGATATTGCCAGTGCCGGAGATGACCGGATGTTTGTGGTGGAAAGGCTCGGCCATATCAAAATTGTGGATGCACTGGGCAATGTGAATCCTGTTGACTTTCTGGACATCCACGATCTGATCGAATCGGGATATCAGGAGCAGGGATTACTCGGACTTGCTTTTCATCCGGATTATGCCCTGAACGGATGGTTTTATGTCAATTATACAGATGTTGACGGGAATACCACTGTTTCCCGCTTTAGTGTGAGCGCCGGAGATCCTGATATTGCCGATCCCGCATCTGAAGTGATTGTATTAACTGTTGATCAGCCGTATGTGAACCATAACGGCGGATGTATAAAATTTGGCCCCGATGGATATTTATATATCGGGATGGGTGATGGAGGTTCTGCCGGTGACCCCGGAGACCGTGCGCAGGATCCTTTGAACCGGTTGGGTAAGATTATGCGCATAGATGTGGATGGCGCTTTGCCGTTTGAAATACCTGCTGATAACCCGTTTGCTGCCGCAACAGATACCTTGAATGAGATATGGGCCATCGGATATCGCAATCCATGGCGGTACAGTTTCGACCGGTTGACAGGAAACATGTGGGTGGGGGATGTCGGACAAAATCTGCATGAAGAAATTGATGTTGAAAATGCGGGCAGTGGCGGCCATAATTACGGATGGAGATGCTATGAAGGATTTTCTGAATTCAATCCGGCAGGTTGCAGTGAGGATACCAGTTATGTTTTTCCGATTCTTGATTATCCGCATAATTATACCACCGGCGGTTTTGCTATCACAGGTGGTTTTGTATACAGAGGAACAGAATTTCCGGGCATGTATGGATATTATATCTGTGCCGATTATGTTTCCGGTAACTGGTGGTGGGTAAATGCAGATGGCGGTATTCCATGGACGTATGAAAAAGTGGATGATGTGCACAGTAATATTTCCTGTTTCGGTGAGAATACTGCAGGTGAATTATATTGCGGTGACCTGGGTGCAGGAATTATTTATCATGTTACCGATGCATGCGGTGATTTTATGCTTGCAACGGAGGCAACGGATTATATATGCGGTGTGCAGGATGGTGCTGTTGACCTTTCCATTACATCGGGTACGGCACCATTTGATTTTGTGTGGAGTGAAGGATCATTAACCGAAGATATTTCCGGACTTGTTGCCGGAACATATACAGTAACCGTTACGGATAATGTCGGTTGTGAAAGGACCGCAACTGCTGTTGTGTATGATATTCCGCCGTTTGAGGCAATTATTTCCGTTGCAGGTAACACTTTATCTGTCGCAACAGGAACCGCCTGGCAATGGTATCTCGACGCAGTGGAAATTGTGGGTGCAACGGCGAATACATATACGGCAACAGAGGATGGAAATTATTCCTGTTATGTTACTGATGCCCTTGGATGCAGCGTATGGAGCGATACGGTTGCGTTGGTGGTGAACGGAATTATTTCATCGGACCCTGCGCACACCGTTATCTTATATCCTGATCCTGCACAGGATTTTATGCAGGTGCGGTTGTTTACAGATGTAAATATTCCGGCTGTTGAATTACAGGTAACGAGCATCGACGGAAAAATCATTTATACAACCACAATTGCATTTGTTGCCGGGGAAAATAATTTCAGTATCAACACAAATCATCTGCAGTCAGGATTGTATTTGCTTGTGATAAAAGCAGGTGCAGGTGGTATGAGTAAGAAGTTTGCAGTGATGAAATAAGCAGCCCGAAATCAATATTTTTTATTCAGAATAAAATACTGCCGAAACCGATGTTCAGATTAAAGAACAGCGTGTTTAAAGCAGCCTCCTGAATATCGTTTCTGTAATATTGATATCCGTCTGTATAATTTAAGAGGTGGTCCGCATCATCCTTCATATTTACAAAATAATTAAACGGAAGAACGACCTGCACATTAACATCTGTGGTGAAATTTTTAAAGACGATCTTTTCTGATCCGAATGCATATTTTATAAAACAGGTGCGCACCGGGTCATAATTGAGTTCCTCAAAATCAGTTACCGAAATATCCGGATCCTGGATAATATACATAAAGTATTGCGCATCAAAAGCATTCACAACAAGATCACCGGTTTTTACTTTAATGTTGCCAATGAAAAATGCCAGCTCATGGTATTTGCCGATGGGTGCAATGGATCCTTTTTTGCGGAAGGGATAATATTTAAAATAAAATCCCGGCATCCCTGCACTTAATTTTGTTTCACCGGCATAACCGTATGTATGATATGTTTCATTATCCTCCCTGAAAAAATAATGGATCGTACTGCGCTTGTTGAAATACGTATAATCAACGCCCAGAGCTATGGATTTAGAAAGCACATATTCCATGTTCACCCCCGGGATCATATTTACTCCAACCTTCGGCAGGTCCGACGAATATCCCGCTGCTTCCATTTCCTCAAACGTGGAGGTCATGTATTTATTCAGCGCCGGAGATAAGCCCAGATCTAAAGAAATTCCCAGCTTTTTTCCTGCATAGCCGGGTACCTGTGCCTGTACGAAGAGACATACAGATACAAACAAAATGGTGAAAAGTGTGGTTTTCATTTCGGGTCCGATTTGATTTGCTGCAGGATATAATAAATATTACTTTGTGTAACGCCTTCTGATGCATTCAGCTTATTGGCGTTGAAATACTGCATTTCGAATTTTCCGGTTTCCGCATTTGCAACGAGTGCAAAATAATAGGTGCTTCGGTCGGGTGTTATCAGATCATAAATGAGAAACGGAGCAAGCGGAATATAGATACACAGGAATATTTTACCGGCTACATACGATTCCTTTTCTGTGAAAGAAGCAACACCAAGCCAGGTGAAATAATCTGAACCGTATTTTTCAGCTAATTTTTGTAATGCATCTGTCGTGCTGGTCAGCATAGGCACATCCTCATCCATATGGTCGAGTTTTTCATGTATCCATCGGTTCAAAATCGCCATGTCGTTGAATTTTTCGACATCAGCATCATCCATATGACTGTGATCGATATAATTTACCTCCAGGCCAAGTTTATCTGCGCTGGTTTTTACAACATCCTTCAATTCTAATCTTGATTGTTCGGCGGCTACGTACTGGATCGGATTTTTGCTGCGTTCATTTATTGTCACATATACCGGATCCACCACTACGCATTCATCCACTCCAAGATGAAATTCCGGTTTGCGTTTCTTTTTCTTTTTTGACGATTTAGATACTGCAACAGGTTCCTCCTTTTTTACAAATAAACTCTTGAAATCATTATCGCCGATATAATCTGTAAAGGCAAATTTCCAGTAATCGGCATTTTCAGCTGCATCGCCGGCGGCTTTTTCTTTTTTGATCTTCTCGTATTTTGATGTTTTATTTTCTGTTTCGTTTTTCTCCGCAGTTGTATCGGCAGCAGTCTGACCGGTCAATACTTTCTGGGCAGCAATTGCAGTGAAAAAATCCTGCGTATCGGTATCATGTGTATTTGTCAGTTCATATCCCAGTTGTTTGCAAATTTTTTCCAGTTGTGCATTGCCGGGATCAGCGAGATGCGCTTCCCATGCATTTTTCAGCGCCAGAATATTGAGCTCTTTTGCATTCAATTTGTAAAATAAATAAAACAACTGCTGCGACTGTCCTTCCACTTTTTTATAATATTTATGCCAGGCGGGAGTAGCATGTGCATTTTTATACATGGAAAGTCCGTATAACGACTCGGCGACCACATTTTCAAGATAGGTATTCGCTGAATCTTCCTGCATTAAAATATATGCCTGATATAAAGCATCTTCATACTCAATATCAAATAAATAGATCTCACATCCCTGATACCTGCAAATTTTTTGTACATCCCGGAATGCCTGCTCCTCCTGAATAAATAATTTTCTGCCGTCCTCCCGGTGGTCAGGAACATTTGACAGAATTTCCTTTTTTCGTTTTCCGATATTCGGATGTGTACTTTGCGCGTCGTCATAGTCTTCTTCCGCAGTAATCGAATTTAATGTATCGAGAAAAAGATTATCCGGTAATTGATAGCCTCCCTGATTGAAATAATTTTTATTAAACTCCAGTTCATCAATCGGGAGATAACTGTACAGCAATACATCAAATACACCTTCCAGTGCATCAAAACTGTATTGCGTTTTAGCAAAAATTTCCAGGCCTTCCCTGTCTGCCTCCGACTCCTGGTCCTTGGCATAACTGAATTTCAACCCGATCTCTTCATCCCTGCTCAAACTTGCATAAATACCTGCACCGCGTTCAATTTTACTGTTCTCGACAAATGCAGTGATGGCGTGTTTGTTTTTGTAATGGATAAATTCATGACAAAGAACAAATGCCAGCTGTGCTTCGTTTTGTGCCTGCGCTACCAGTCCGGTGGTCACGAGAACAATTCCGTTGTCAAACGTAAATGCGTTTACATCATTGGATAATAATGTATAAATGCGGATATTTTTTTTCAGTTCGGCATCGTCTTTCAGGATCTCATCTTTGATGCGGTTTAAATAGGCCGTTACCGGGTCGCCAAAAATCACGCGACCGCTGTTGAGCATATCCTCAAGCATATAATTCGACTCCAGCAGAAATGTTGCCTTATCCATTTGCTCGCGCTTTGAATCACTTTCAATGGCAGAAACATCTTCATTGAATTTAATGGACGGGCGTTTTGTAAAATCATCCGGCACCGGCCCTGACGAAAGCAATGTTGTGAAATGTTCAAAATCAATTGTTTGCGCCCGGGTATCGAGTGCAACAAAGAGGAAAAGAAGGAGGATGAATTTTGTTTTCATTTATTTGAATTTAATCAGCAGGAATATTTTCCAGTGTTTTATACCCGATTTTAATGCCCGCATGAAATAAAGGTACAAGTTGTGTCGACCGTGTAATATCTCCTACCGGAAATTGATCTGACTGATAAAAATAACCATAACTGTTGACATAAGTTGTCTTCATACGCACCTGTAATCCGAAGCCGATAAATCCGTTGAGTTCAAAAACATCGCGGGGAATAATATTATATCCGGCTTTCCAGGATAAACTAATCGCCTGCATATCCTCAGAAAGGTTAAACACCTTGTCAGGATCGTCCTGATCAGTAAAATCAAGATTGTCATACGACAGATACCGGTAAGCAACTTCCAGCTGGTTGTAATCTGTTCGCAGCGGATTGGGACCGCGCGGGATCACTGAGAGAACTGAAACCTTAACAAAGGGACCGGAATAATAGAAATTACCTGATTTGAAAATTCCCTCATAAATATTTCCGGTGAAAGTTCCTTCAATGTCGGCTGTATATCCGGCATGCAGGTCGGCTGCCCATTCATAATTGAAGCGATATTGCGCACCGGCGCCAAATTCTCCCACCAGAAAATTAAACGGGATCAGGTAAAGAAACAGTTTTTTGTATAGCAACGCCTCGATCATAGGCATCACAAATCTACCAAAATGTCAGTTAAATTCGATTTTTGGCAGGTTTTCCTGTACCGATGTATGGTTCCCGGCGCGGGGCATGACTATTGAACAGCCGGGTGGCGGGCCGAAGGTGTCCGATGTATTTAAACTGTTAATTTAGATCATGAAAGAATTTGGATTTGACGAAAGAATGTTTTCCTCGATGGTGGATGAGGATGTAGAATTTATGCCCATTTTATCCCTTGAAGAAGACGATGATCAGGCAAAAATTGATTACCCGGAAACGATCGCAATTATGCCTTTGCGCAATACTGTTTTATTTCCCGGTGTTGTGCTGCCGATCACGGTGGGAAGAGAAAAATCAATCAAAGCCATTCAGCATGCATTCAAAGGGAATAAACTGATCGGTGTTGTTTCGCAGGTGGACAGCAATATCGAAGATCCCGATACCACACAAATTTATACTACCGGAACGATCGCCCGTGTTATCAAACAACTGAAAATGCCGGATGGAAGTACCACCGTTATTATCCAGGGAAAAAAGCGATTTGTCGTCACGGAATTTACGGGTCAGGAACCTTATATGCAGGCGCGTATCCGATTGCTGGAAGATAAACTTTCCGAAAATGCAAAGGAATTCAATGCGACCGTTTCTACTGTAAAAGATCTCGCATCCAATATCATTAAAATATCTCCGAATATCCCGCAGGAAGCATCTGTTGTGCTCAAAAATATCAACAGTCCTGTCTTCCTCATCAATTTTGTTTCTTCCAATCTGCAGATCGACCTGGTAGATAAACAGCAATTGCTTGAAACGGATGATGTTACATTGCGTGCGCAATTAGTGCTCAACCATCTCAATAATGAATTGCAGATGCTGGAGCTGAAAAATAAAATTCAGAATAAGGTGCGCACGGATCTCGACAAGCAGCAACGTGAATATTTTTTGAATCAGCAACTGCGCACCATTCAGGAAGAACTCGGCGGCAGCTCCCAGGATGAAGAGATCAAAAGATATAAGACCCGCGCCGCTGAAAAGAAATGGAATAAAAATGTGCAGGGTGTATTTGATAAGGAGATAGAAAAATTACAGCGCCTGAATCCGAATGCAGCAGAATTTGGTGTCATCACGAATTATATTGAAATGCTGCTCGAATTACCGTGGAATGAATACACAAATGATAATTTCGATCTGAAGAATGCAAAGGTGGTTCTCGATGAGGATCATTATGGATTGGATAAAGTAAAAGATCGTTTAATAGAATATCTCGCCGTATTAAAATTAAAGGGCGATCTTAAATCTCCGATCCTGTGCCTTATTGGGCCTCCCGGCGTGGGTAAAACATCCTTGGGACAATCGATTGCAAGAGCGGTGGGAAGAAAATATGTGCGCATGAGCCTGGGCGGTTTGCACGATGAAAGTGAGATACGCGGACATCGTAAAACCTATATCGGTGCCATGCCGGGAAGAATCGTGCAGTCGATCAAAAGAGTAAAATCTTCAAATCCGGTTTTTATACTGGATGAGATCGATAAAGTAGGAACAGATTTTCGGGGCGATCCGTCGAGCGCTTTGCTCGAAGTGCTGGATCCGGAACAAAACAGTACCTTTTATGATAATTATCTGGAGCTCGAATATGATCTTTCCAAAGTGATGTTCATTGCAACAGCGAATAATATTAATTCTATCCAGCCGGCATTGCGCGACAGGATGGAGATCATATATATCAGCGGATATTCAACCGAAGAAAAAATACAGATAGCCATGCGCCATCTTGTACCTAAACAGCGGAAAGAACACGGACTCAAGCCGAAAAACATTACCATGCAGGAAGCTGTTTTGCAGAAGATCATCGAGGATTATACACGCGAGAGCGGCGTGCGCGATCTCGACAGACAAATTGCATCTGTTATGCGGCGCACTGCAAAATATGTTGCCACCGGTGAAAAATATAACAAGGTGCTGAAACCTGCCGACATTGAAAAAATTCTCGGCCCGACCAAATTCGACAAGGAAAGTATTTTTGATAATCATCCTCCGGGTGTGGTTGTCGGACTCGCATGGACGCCCGTTGGCGGTGATGTATTATTTATTGAAACAGCACTGAGTAAAGGAAAGGGCGGATTACAACTCACCGGTAATTTGGGGGATGTGATGAAGGAGAGTGCTTCTACGGCGTTGACGTATCTGCGTTCGAATGCAGCGAAAATCGGAATACAGAACGATGTTTTCGATACCACGAATATTCATGTGCACGTGCCAGAGGGCGCCATCCCAAAAGACGGTCCGAGTGCAGGTATCACCATGCTTACCTCCCTTGCATCTGCATTTACCGGAAGAAAAGTAAAACCGTATTTTGCCATGACCGGTGAGATCACCCTGCGCGGAAAAGTTTTACCCGTAGGTGGGATCAAGGAAAAAGTACTGGCAGCAAAACGGTCAGGTATTAAGGATATAATACTGTGCAGGAAAAATAAAAAGGATATCGCCGAGATCAATGCCGATTTTATTAAGGGAATTAATTTCCATTATGTGGAGAATATGCACGATGTGCTTGGGATCGCCCTTGAACCGGTTGAAAAACCGAAGAAAGGAGCGAAGGCAAAGGCAAAATAATCACGGTCGCGATCCGAATGATATTTTTGATCTAATTTAGTCCCGCAAAATATTTATGCGGGACTATTCGTTTCAGCACGTTAACCTTACCTGGATGCGTTACTTTCTCACCGGACTTTTATCCGTAATTATATACAGCACGTTTGCACAATTTGGCGGGAGTTATACCTATGCTTATCTGCAAATGCCGCCTTCGGCGCGTATTTCAGGACTCAGCGGATTAAATATTACGACGTATGACAGCGATGTGAATTTCGCCTTTCAGAATCCTGCATTACTGAATGCAGAAATGGACGGTCAGTTCAGCGTTAGCAATGCATTTTTACCGGCGGGCATTATGGGTGGTTGTATGGCTTACGGAAGCAATGCCCCGAAATGGAATATTGCCATGGGTGGCGGTATTCAATACCGGACGTACGGGACTTTTGAAATGACGGATGCAAACGGTGACCGCCTGGGCAGTTTTCATGCAAGTGAATATGCCATGAGCTGGGGTGCCGCTTACGGTGTAAATAAATTACGCTACGGCGTGAATGCAAAATTGCTCTACTCGCAACTGGAATCCTATAATTCCTTTGGCATAGCTGCAGATCTTGGTGCTGTTTATAGGGATACTTCCCGGTTATTGAATGTGGCGTTGGTAATGCGTAATATCGGCACACAGATAAAACCATTCATCGCAGAAAATTATGAAGAACTACCTTTTGCGATCGACTTTGGTGTTGCAAAAAGATTAAAGCATCTTCCGTTACAATTGAATTTTACTTTGCACGACCTCCAGACATTTGATATACGCTATGATGATCCGAATGCAACTCAGGATGTAAATATTTTTGGTGCAGATTCTGCTGCAACTGAAAAAAATTATACTGTGGATAAAATTGCCCGGCATTTAAATGTTGCCGGCGAATTTTATTTTGGTAAAAACGTAATGGCCCGCATCGGATACGACCACATGACACGGAGAGAAATGTCGGTCGATTCGCGCCGCGGACTTACAGGCTTCTCGCTCGGCTTTGGCATGCGCATTAAAAAATACCGCATTGATTATGGACATGAATTTTATTCTCTCGCAGGTGGAACACATCATGTGAGCATCGGGGTGGATCTGGATGCGTTTAACAGGAAAAAATGAAAGATGAAAAATGAAAGATGAAAGGATTTTCCACGAAGCGCAATAATCTCTTACATAATAATTCTTCGTACGCGGTCCATCTGAATAACAATCTTTCCAAACCAAACTCCGAACCGCAGACATCTGTGGATCTCTATTTGGAATCGTGCATGGATTTTTACCCAGAAATCAAATCCTCACTTCTTTCCTTAAATCGCAAGCATAAAAATACCCGCCTGAATTTCAGTTTTATTTAAATGGATTAACCGCCTGCAAGGCATTTCTCCTTATTACCAGTTACTTCTCATTGCTCATTGCTCATTTCTCATTAAACCTTAAAGCGCAGCATCCGGTTTCTGCAATAGTATCATCCCTCGTTCCCTAAATTTTTATTCCAAATGCTAACCACCAAATTCCCGTCATTGCGGCTCTTAACATTTCCGCTTCTGCTCCTTAATTTTGCCGCATGAACATCATCATCGCCATTGACGGTTATGCAGGCTGCGGAAAAAGTACACTTGCCCGTCAACTGGCAGAGAAACTGCATTATGTTTTTCTGGATACAGGGGCGATGTACAGGGCGGTGACATTATTTCTTCTGCAAAATAATATTGACTGGCAGGATGCGGGGGCACTTCAAAAAGCGCTGGATGCAATAGAAATCAGTTTTCTTTCAGATCCAACTGCATCGGCTTCCTCACCATTGTCAGCAAAACAAGTGACGGTGCTGAATGGAAAGGAGGTGGAAACAGAGATACGCTCGCTGGCAGTGTCGAATAAAGTGAGTGAGGTAGCTGCTGTTCCGGCAGTGCGACAATTTCTTGTAGCGATGCAGCGGGAGATCGGAAAAAAGAAAGGGATCGTTATGGATGGTAGAGATATCGGTACTGTTGTATTTCCGGAAGCGGAATTAAAAATATTCGTCACGGCAAAAATGGAAGTGCGGGTGGAACGCCGGTTAAATGAATTGCTGGCACAGGGAATTTCTGTTTCAGCGGAGGAGATCAGAAATAACCTGATAAAACGTGATATCGAGGAGACAACGCGCACCGACAGTCCGCTCAGAAAAGCCGAAGACGCCATCTTACTCGATAATTCCGATATGACAGTGGATGAACAGCTCGACCATGTATTATTACTTGCAAATAATAAAATTCACTGATCTCAAAAACCGGTTTGTAAAAGATGATTTTCATCCAACTGCTTGGATAAAAATTTCACCTGTATTAATTTTATAGCAAAGAGGAGGAAAGCATGAAACGTTTTGCAGGCATTATCTGCCTATTATTGGTTATGCAATGCAGCGGATACAGTCAGCGCATTGCCAGGCATACAACCGATGAAGGAAATGTGTATCCTACCATCACCATGAATGCGTTGATCTCGATGTATAATTCGGCGCTTACCGACTGGGAGCGAAACATGAAACTATTATCTGAAATTTTCGATGATTACGGCAAGGAAGGCGGTGTCACCTTCACCATCGAGAATAAAAGCGGCACCGGCGACGGTTGGTGCTTTGTCACCAAAAAGCCCGACGCCATCGAAGTGGTGTATAATATCGGCACCAACAACAAAAAACTGTTCGACGATCTGATGGACGATCTCAAAACATATTATGTCAAAGATGTCGATGGCAATCAGGTGTATTCTTTTAAACATCTTGAAGACCCGGAATATATTTTTCTCGTGAAAAGAACTGCCGAATCGGAGTATGTGCGGATGTATATAAATGAGGAATGAGAAATGAGAGATGAGAGATGAGAGGATTTTCTTAATGGGCGGAATTACTTTCAAAAAGGAAATAATGGACTGGAATACATCGGGAAACGAGAGTCGTGAATGCCTGCCCGAACACGCAGTGGGCGGGGTGAATCGAGACGGGATTTTGGATTCTTTGCAACTCTTCCTAGAAGCGAGATCCTGAATTTCGAAACGGAGCACATCGGGAATCGAGAGTCGAGAATCGGGAATCGTGATTGGATTTTCTTTAGGGGTAAAATTATCTATATTGAATGCCTGCCCGGCAGAAGGACGGGCCTGCCCGAACACGCAGTGGGCGGGGTGAAACGGGAATCGTGATTGGATTTTCTATACTACAAAAATCCTCCTCCAAAAGTAAACCCGAAGCCTGAATCCCAAACGTCAAACCTCTGCCGGGCAGCGTAGCCGCGGGCTTCTTGTTTATTTCTTCATTCTATCTGCTCGCTCATTTAGGCCCGCTAAAGTCCTCTTCCCCGGAAAAATGCCCGGTTGCCACCCATAATCCCATGATTTCTGGTCAGAATTTGTTATCTTCGCATCCCTTTTCATTGCCGCCGAATAGCGGATTGGGAGGGTCCGCCGGAAGGCGGAAGTGATTATTTCACTTTTAAAAAACAGTACCTTGGATAACCAGGAACAAAACGAGTTGGAAAACAACTCAACAGAATCAACTGAAACAGTAGTTGATACAGAAACAAAAGCCCCCGAAAAAACACAAACTGCGCACGACGATTTCGACTGGAATGTTGACAAACGCAACCGCATCACCTACTCAAAGGAAGATGCTTCCAAACTCGAAGTAACTTACGAAGGCACTTTTAAAACGCTGCACGACAATGAGATCATCAATGCAACTATTGTTGGATTGACCGATACGGATGTGATCCTCAACGTTGGATACAAAAGCGACGGACTCGTTTCCAAAACAGAATTCCGCGATATGGAAGAACTGAAAGTGGGAATGGAAGTGGAAGTATATGTTGTAAGCAAAGAAGACGGCAAAGGACAATTAAACCTCAGCCGTAAAAGCGCCAAAATGATGAAGGCATGGCAGCAAATTGTCGATGCTTACAAAAATGAAATTATCGTTACAGGTAATATCATCAGCAAAACAAAAGGCGGTCTCATCGTTGAAGTATTTGGTATCGAAACATTCTTACCGGGATCACAGATCGATGTGAAACCTATCACCGATTACGACGGATACGTTGGTAAGAAAATGGAATTCAAAGTGGTGAAGATCAATGAAGTGATCAAAAATGCTGTTGTATCGCACAAGGCATTGATTGAAAGCGATATTGAAAATCAGCGCCAGGAAATTATCGGTAAACTTGAAAAAGGACAAGTACTGGAAGGAACCATCAAAAATATTACCGACTTCGGTGCATTCATCGATCTTGGTGGTGTTGACGGACTTCTGTATATCACCGATATTTCAT
>CAYTFT010000020.1:0-15494 GCA_964437155.1 uncultured Chitinophagales bacterium
CAGGATACGCGCCATATTATGCGGATTGTCGTGCATCCCAAAAATCCGGATATAGTTTATTGTGCTGCACTCGGACATTTATTCGGTCCGAATGCCGAACGCGGAATTTTCCGGTCGATGGACGGAGGAAAAACCTGGGAAAAGATATTATATGTAAATGATCAGGTAGGTGCATGTGAATTAATGATGGACCCGACCGATCCGGAAATTTTACTGGCGACATTCTGGAATGTAAAACGCACACCGTATTCACTGGAAAGCGGCGGCCCCGGCTCCGGTATTTTTAAATCTGCGGATGGCGGTACTACATGGAACAATATCACCGCTAATAAAGGATTGCCAAAAGATACTTTAGGCATTATCGGAATCACCATTTCCCAAAGTAATCCGGATATTTATTATGCAATTGTTGAATCAAAAACCGGTGGTGTTTTCAGAAGTAACGATGCCGGAAAAACATGGGAAAAAGTAAATGAGGAAAATAAATTGCGGCAGCGCGCCTGGTATTTTTCAAAAATATTCTGCGATCCGCAGGATGCAAATATTGTGTATATGCTGAATGTTGAATTCTGGAAAAGTACCGATGGCGGAAGAACATTTAATGCCATCTCCACACCACATGGTGATCATCATGATCTCTGGATAGATCCATCCGATCCGAAGCGCATGATCATCGGCGATGATGGCGGTGCGCAAATTTCATTCGACGGCGGTAAAAACTGGAGCACATATCAGAATCAGCCCACCGCACAGATCTATCGCGTGTCAACGGATAATGATGTTCCTTACCGGGTGCTGGGTGCGCAGCAGGATAATTCCTCCTTGCGTATTAAACACCGCAGTGAGGATGGGCAGATCGACCGCAACGACTGGGAGCCGACAGCAGGATTTGAAAGCGGATTTATTGTAGCTGATCCGGAGGATTATAATGTTGTGTACGGAGGAAATTATTCCGGGTTTATCGGATGTCTGGATCATCTTACCGGCGACAGAAGAAATATTACGGTCTGGCCCGATGATCCCATCGGTCAGGGTTCTGATATACAGAAATATCGCTTCCAATGGAATTTTCCATTATTCTTTTCTCCGCACGATCCCGATAAATTATATGCAGCGGGAAATATTTTATTTTCAACAACGGATGGAGGAACAACATGGAATGCAATTTCACCCGATCTCACAACAAATGATAAGTCGAAGCAGTTGCCGAGCGGCGGCGTTATCACAAAAGATAATACCGGTGTGGAGGTGTACTGCACCATTTTCGCGGCTGCAGAATCACCCCTTGAAAAAGACCTGATCTACACAGGGAGTGATGACGGCCTGGTGTATGTAACGCGCAACGGTGGAAAGGACTGGCAAAATATTACACCTCCTGAATTACCTGCATGGTCGCTGATCAATTGTATTGAAGTGGACCCGTTCCGCAAAGGCAAAATGTATTTCGCAGCCACGAAATATAAATCGGATGATTATAAACCTTATTTATTTGTTACAGAGGATTATGGTAAAACCTGGAAAAAAATTGTGAATGGTATCCGTCCTGATCATTTTACACGCGTGATCAGAGCCGATAAGAACCGTCCCGGATTATTATACTGCGGAACAGAATCGGGATTATATATTTCCTATGATGACGGATCAAACTGGTTCTCTTTTATGCATGATTTTCCGGTTGTTCCGGTCACCGATATCACCATAAAGAATAATGATCTGATAATTGCCACACAAGGCAGGGGATTCTGGATACTGGATGATATCAGCATATTACAGGATGATTTTATTGTTGTAAAGGAAAGGCCCGCGACAAAGGAAAATCTATATGTTTTTCCTGTACGCGATGCATATCTCATCGGCGGATATCAGAATGAAAATCCTGTGAATGCCGGAAAAAATCCGAAACCCGGCGTGATCATGAATTATTATATTATGGCAGGAGAAAAGGATTCACTTAAAAAATTATCGATAGATCTTTACGATAATAAAGGCGTGTTGATCAGAAATTATAATTCACGCGCATCGCTGGAAAATGAAAAAATAACACCGGTACCCGGACTCAACCAGTTCAACTGGGATTTTGCGTATCCGGAAAGTGAAAGTGCCGAAGGGATGTACCTTTGGAATGGTGCTCCCGGAGGGCCCCGGGCAGCACCCGGTAATTATACTGCAAAGATCCGGTACGGGAATGATTCGGTAATGGTTGCTTTCGATGTTTTACCCGATCCGGGTTCAAAGGCTACTGCTCTCGATTATCAGTTGCAGCATGATTTTTTAATCGAAGTGCAGGCGAAATTCAATGCAATACAGAAAACAATTTCCGGCATACAATCGCTCCAGGGGCAAATGAATGCGTATGTGAACAAATTGGGAGCATCAGCACCTGCATCTTTAAAGGATTCTGTTGCAGCCATTAATAAAAAACTCACTGCGATTCTTGAATCCTTATACCAGACGAAAAATAAAAGTAATCAGGACATGCTGAATTACGGCATCAAACTGAATGATAAAATTGCAGGGGTGTATGGTGCGGCATCTGCCGGTAATTTTCGCCCTGCACAAAATCAGGTTGCCGTGTTTAATGAATTAAGCAAGGAAGCTGATATGCGTATGGCGGAATTTGAAGCCATCAAAAAAAATGATATTTCCATCCTGAACACAATGATCGATGCCCTCGACCTTCCTGTGATTATACCGGACGAGAAGTAAGTATATACATAGATAGAGTGCCGTGGCTGTCCGTATACAGGTGAATATGTTATAGACAAATATTTTACAGCATCTGTTTGGAAATATCCTGAAAACACTTAGATTCGTAAAGGCATTCAAGATGCTGAAAATCTCTTTTAACCGTGGCGGGGGTAGCTAAGGCACAGGGATTTATTCCTGTGCCGGAAGCTACCTGTTTTGTTACCGTATTACGCACCTGATTTTATTGATTAATTACAAATCCTGCGGCTGCCTGGAATATGCGATCATTTTCTGGTTGTAAAATTAATTTTCATATTTGTCGTGAAATTCTTATCTGATGAAAAACGGAGTATTGAGTATCTTTCTATTGTTCATGCTGCTGCAGAGCAAGGCACAGGTGATAAATATTGAAGACAAACGTATTAAAACCGATACAACAGGATGGTCGGGCAGCGGAGAGGCATCTGTTTATATGAATAAGAATAACGATTTCGTATTGTCGGTTCTTACCGATCTGCATTTTCAGTATAAAACAAAAAAAAGTTTATTTCTCCTGCTCACAGATATTGCAACCGTAAGCGTGAATGAAGATCAGCACTTTGTTAATTCCGGATTTCAGCATTTCAGATATAATTACAAGATCACCGACCGTTTTGTCTGGGAAGCATTTATGCAGGGCCAATACAACGAACCGCTCGCAATTGATTATCGGTTGCTTGCCGGAACAGGGCCGCGGTATAAAATAATCGGCACATCCCGGCTCCGGCTGTACGCGGCAGCTCTCTATATGTATGAACAGGAAAAAAATGCAGGAGAATCCCTGTTGCAATATAATAACCGCATGAGCAGTTATATTTCATTCACCATTGCGCCGACAGATAATTTCAGTGTTGTGAGCACTACATATTATCAACCAAGACTGGATGATTTTGCCGATCGCCGTATATCGACAACATTTGATCTGAATGCTTTTATTACGAAAAGACTGTATCTGAAGATCAATTATAACCTGCTGGACGACAGCGCTCCTGCGGAAGGTATTGCGACTACTATTTATGAACTGACTGCAGGAGTCGGACTGGAATTTTAATTTCCCACATACACTGGCGCTAAATCCACCTGAATAATTATCTGGAAATAATTTAGTGCAATCCTTCGTGATGAATATTGCATGCAATTGAATGGCAGGATTGCTTCCCGTAATTATTTTACAATTTCCTGTAACTCCTTCAGTTTCATCAATGCTTCGATAGGAGAAAGTGTATTGATGTCAAGATTTTCGAGTGCCTCACGTATTCTGATCAGTTGCGGATCGTCCATGCTGAACATATTCAGCTGAAAGGTTTGATTCTTTATCTTTTTGATTTCATTATGCAGATCGACACCTATGTTTTTTTGTTCGAGCTGACGCAGGATCTCATTGGACCTGCTGACGATCTGCTGGGGCATTCCTGCCATTTTTGCAACATGGATCCCAAAGCTGTGTTTGCTTCCACCCGGTTGTAATTTCCGCAGGAAGATCACTTTATTACCGGCTTCCTTTGTGCTTACGTGGTAATTCCTGATCCTTTCAAATTTATTTTCCAGTTCACTGAGTTCATGATAATGCGTGGCAAATAATGTTTTAGGGCGCGCAATGGGATTATTATGTAAATATTCGCATAAACTCCAGGCGATGGAAATTCCGTCGAAGGTAGAAGTCCCGCGACCAATTTCATCCAGTAAAATAAGGCTGCGGTCCGAAATATTATTCATAATACTTGCCGTCTCATTCATCTCGACCATAAATGTGGATTCACCGCTCGAAATATTATCGCTCGCACCCACACGCGTAAATATTTTATCCACGATGCCGATCTCCGCTGATTCTGCCGGGACAAAACTTCCTATTTGCGCCATGAGCACAATGAGAGCGGTTTGCCGCAACAATGCCGATTTACCTGCCATGTTGGGACCGGTGATGATAATGATCTGTTGGTTGGTATGATCGAGCAGTACATCGTTGGGAACATATTGCTCGCCCACCGGCAAATGGTGTTCAATAACAGGATGCCGTCCGTTTTTAATATGTATACATCCGGGCTGATCATTTTCTTCTGTTAAAACCGGTTTTCTGTAAGTGTTTTGAATGGCGATATGCGAAAAATTGAGCAATACATCCAGGCGCGCCGCAATACCGGCATTTAATTGCACCGGCTGCACATATTCATGCAGAGAAAAAATAATTTCTTCAAATAATTTTTGTTCCAAAGCCAGAATTTTTTCTTCTGCTCCCAGAATTTTTTCTTCGTATTCTTTTAATAGCGGTGTAATGAAGCGCTCGCCGCCGGTGAGTGTTTGTTTGCGTATCCAGTCAGATGGAACAACATCTTTGTATTTATTTGTTACCTCGAGATAATATCCGAAGACATTATTAAAACCGATTTTCAGACTTGGAATTCCCGTGCGGATGATCTCGTCCTGCTGAATCTTCAGCAGAAAATCTTTTCCATGACTACCAATTGCACGCAGTTCATCAAGCGTTGCGTTGATACCCGTTTTAATAAGACCGCCTTTATTGATCTGTGCCGGTGCATCTTCATTTATTTCATTATCTATCCTGTCTCTTATGATCTCGCATAATGCGATCTGATCACCCAGTTTACGCAGATGATCATTTTCCGATCCCAGCAATTCGGTTTTGAGCGCGGCGAGTGCATGCAATGCGCGGTTAAGCTGCAGCACTTCACGCGGATTGATCTTCTGCATCGACACTTTTGAAATGATCCTTTCAAGATCGCCAACTGCTTTCAGCGCAGTGCCGATATTTTTTGCGATATCCTGTTCTCTGATCAGAAAATCAACCGTATCGAGTCTTACATTGATGGAATTTTTATCCTTCAGGGGCATGAGTATCCAGCGTTTGAGCAAACGTGTGCCCATAGGTGTGATCGTGTGATCGAGTACCTGCAGCAGTGAACTGCCGTTTTCATTATTTGCGTGTACAAGCTCGAGATTGCGGATGGTAAATCTGTCGAGCCAGACATATTGCTCTTCCGGAAGACGGGAAATAGCAGTGATATGACCCAGATTATTATGTTCGGTGTCGGCGAGGTAATGAATAGTTGCGCCGGCGGCGATTATCGATTCTGCCATATCATCGATTCCGTATCCTTTCAGCGACGTGGTACCAAAATGTTCCTGTAATTTTCCCCTTGTATATTCATCGGTAAAGATCCAGTCATCGAGACCGTACGTATAAAATTTATTACCGTATAATTCCCTGAAATGTTTTAGCTGGAATTTCGGTAAAATTATTTCTGCCGGCTGGAGGCTGTGCAATAATTTTTCGATATAATCATTTTTCCCGCGGGCAACAAAAAATTCGCCGGTAGAAATATCCAGAAAACTGATACCGGCAATTTCTTTTCCCGCAAAATATCCGGCGAGATAATTATTACTTTTTGTATCCAGCATTTTATCGCTGGTGGTGATGCCCGGGGTAATCAATTCCGTTACGCCGCGCTTCACAATTGTTTTGGTGAGTTTCGGGTCTTCCAGTTGCTCGCAGATCGCAACGCGGTAACCTGCGCGAACGAGTTTGGGGAGATAAGCATCCAGCGCATGAAAAGGAAAACCGGCGAGTTCGATATGGCTCGCGCTGCCATTGGCGCGTTTGGTAAGTACAATGCCTAATACCTTTGCCGTGATCACCGCATCCTGCGAAAAGGTCTCATAAAAATCTCCCACACGGAACAACAGGATCGCATCGGGATGCTTTGCCTTTATCCTGTTGTACTGCCCCATCAGCGGCGTCTCCTTCACTGTTTTCATCCCTGCAAATATACTATCTTAAATGGGGCTGCAGCGAGGCTTTCAACAGGTGGTGGATAATAAAATATGGGATGGGAAGATCATTGACCGGTCGCGGTTTCATCCTTACCGCTCAGCATAAAACTATACCCGAGCCCGGTAATAAAATTCCATTGAAATTTATTGATGGATGAATCCCCTGTAAATTCATTTCCAAGTTTGCGAAGACCGAAATTAAATACGCATCCTGCATTCAATCTGCTTCTGCCAAATGAATAATTAAATCCGGTTCCGGGGCGCAGTCCGAAATCAAATACGGGAGCACTCACATAGGTAACATATTTATCTTCTTTCTGCAAAAATCCATTGTAATAAGTTGTGTCAAATTCCCATGACACGGGGTCAAACCATGGATTATCGGCTGGCCACGTCTGATACCCTTTCAAATATGTGCCAAGAAGAAATCCCGCATATATCTGGAATTGCATATAGAAATTAAATCCGGTATTTCCGGAAGATAATTTTATCCCTGTGGCCGGTTGAAGATAGTACCGATTAACGCTTCCGATGAAAACCAGTTCTTCAATTACTTTTGATTTTTCATTCTTAAATCCACCTTGCAAAAGCTGCAGGTCTGATATCAAACTGATCTGGTCATTAAATTCGTATTCAAGAGGAACACTCAAATTAAATCCCCATTTATCCTCGTACGTAAATGTGCTGTTTTCATCGGTGATGATACTGTAATTGTTACCAACCTGAATTCCAAGGTATACCTGACCATGCAATTGTAGCATTCCACAACATAGAAGTAATGAAAGACATTTTTTCACCTGAATAAAATTACGCTATAATTTCCGCTTTAGATAATCCACTAACCCGCCGCTGCTTTCTTCTTCCATATCACTTAGTTCCAGTTCAAGGGCACGGGTGCTCTGCATGATCTCAAGGAGGGAGATCACCAGGCTGATGCCGAACAGCAGCATGGATGTGCCGAAAATGATATTCGCTGCAGTAATTTTTTCGACATATATGCAATACATGCTGATAAGGGCAAGTAAAAAACTTGTGACACCGAAAAATTGCATGCGCCTGACAAGTTTGATGCGGTACTGCAGATTTTTAATCTGCAACCCCAGATTTTTGTTGGATTTATTCTGTTCATATTCGTTATGCAGTTTTCTGACAACAGCGCTCAGCGCCATAAACCGGTTGGTAAAGGCCAGCATCACCAGGCTTATCGCAGGAAATAACAGTGCTGGTGTGTTGATCGTAATATCCATATTCATTTATTTATCCGTTTCAAGTACGTGTAAAATAAAAGCATACATAAATGCTGTTTCCCGGATGCTTTCATACCTTCCTGACTGGCCGCCATGTCCGGCATCCATATTAATTTTAAATAACAGGAGATTGTCATCGGTTTTAGTATAGCGCAGTTTAGCGACCCATTTCGCCGGTTCGAAATACTGCACCTGACTGTCGTTAAAACCGGTGGTAACCAGCATGTTCGGATATGCCTTGGCGTTTACATTATCATAGGGCGAATACTGCATCATATAATCATACTGATCTTTAATTTCCGGATTTCCCCATTCCAGCCATTCAAAGGTTGTGAGAGGAATAGATGCATCTTCCATTGTCGTAATAACATCCACGAAAGGTACATCTGCTATTATTCCGCGATACAGGTCGGGCCGCATATTGCAAACTGCTCCCATAAGCAAACCTCCCGCACTGCCGCCGTTCGCAAATAATTTATCCGCTGCAACATATTTGTTTTCTATGAGCCAGATGCTGCAATCGATAAAATCGAAGAATGTATTTAATTTATGCAGCATCTTTCCCTCTTCATACCAGTCGCCTCCCATTTCCTGTCCGCCGCGAATATGCGTATTGGCATATACGAACCCGCGGTCAAGCAGGCTTATAATGTTACTGTCAAAATAATCTTCATTATTATATCCGTATGCTCCGTAGCCGTAAATAAACCCCGGTGCATTACCCGTGCCCGTAAAAAGATCGCGTCTGTAAACAACGCTCATCGGTATCTGTTTCCCGTCCCTGGCCGGTACCATAATTCTCTCTGTAGCGTACAGCTCTTTTTTATATCCTCCCGGAACTTCTTCCTGCTTAAGAATAGCGGATTCCTCCGTTTGAAAATTAAATTCATATGTTGTAAATGGCGTAATCATCGAGGCATAGAGATACCTGAATCCTTCGGCATCGAATGCAGGATTATACCCGGATACTGCATAATAGGCGGGTTCTTCAAACTGAATATAAATGTCTTTCCTGCCGGGTCTGAGAACGCGCAGACGGGTGAGTCCGTTTTCCATTTCCTCGGCTACCATACAACTGCTGAAGAATTGCACTCCTGAGAGCATGACGTTTTCCCTGTGTGGAATAATATCTTTCCAGTGTGCAGTATCAGGCTGGCTCACAGGCGCCGAACATAATCGATAATTTACAGCATTAAGATTTGTTCTGATCATGAATGCATCACCTTCTGCATGATCAGCCATATAATACATGTCCCTGACCAGCGGTTGTATTATTTTAAATGCCTGCGGATCACCTGCATCGGCATAGCGGATCACACTTGCATCGGTTCGTTCGGCGTCAGCAAAAATATATTGCTCACTTCTTGATTTGTATACATAAATGTTTAATGTCTCATCATCTTCCTGCAGGAGCAGTATATCTTTTTTTTGCGGTGTTCCCAGTACATGTTTTCTGACCTGAAAAACGCGTAATGTTTTTTTATCAGGCACCGCATATACGATTGCCTTGCTGTCAGATGTCCATTCACATCCGTTGCGCGTATTTTCAATTTCATCCTGCAGCCACTTTCTTGTATTGAGATCCAATATCCGGATAGTATAAAAATTCCTGCCGTGCACATCCATGATCACACAGGCCTTGGATTGATCCGGACTCATCTGCAAGTCAAAATTTAGAAACGCATGTCCCTTAACAAGTTCATTTCCGTCTATAATAATCTCCTCCGGTGCGGAAAGTGAATTTTTCTTTCTGCAATAAACAGGATATTCCAACCCTTTTTCAGATCGTACATAATAATAAAAATCACCTTTTTTGTAGGGGACACTTGTATCATCCTCTTTTATCCGACTTACCATTTCATTAAATAACTGATTTTGCAGATCAGATGTACCTGACATCATTTTTTCTGTATATGTATTTTCTGCTTCGAGATAGGCAGTTACGCGTTTGTCGGTTCTGTCGGATAGCCAGAACCAGGGATCATTCCTGTCGCCGAATATTCCATGTATGGTATGCGATTCACGGGGTGCAACCGGAGGGCTCGCCACTTGTGCTGCTGCGGAACTGATGACTGCAACTAAAGGAAGAAACCCGAGCCTGAATAATAAACGCATATGATCAAATTTTCCTAAAGTTAACTGCCCTTCTATCAAATTAAAAGCGGATTTCACCGGCTATTTTCTGCAGAAATTTAAGCGGCGCTATTATAGCATTTCATTAATTCTGCCTGAATCATTATTTTGCAGTCCTGTTTACTTTTTTTTCAGACCAAACCCACATTAACCCTATGCAGAAAATCTTCTTCATGGCATGCTTGACCTTACTATGGCTGCCGCTCCATGCACAATCCCGGACTGTTTCGGGAAAAATTACAGATGCCGCTTCCGGCGAGCCGATGGCAGGCGTTACCATTCTCCTCGAAGGTACTGACAATGGAACCATCAGTGACTTTGACGGGAAATATATGCTGCAGATACCCGAATCCGGAGGAACTCTGGTGTATACATTTGTTGGTTATGAAACAAGGAAAATAACTGCCGGGCAGAATAATGTGATTGATGTTGCCATGCAGCTCACACCCGAAATGCTCGATGAAGTAGTGGTTGTCGGATATGGAACAGAGATAAAGACAAAACTCACGGGCAGTATCTCAGAAATTAAGGCAGAGGATATTGCATTAACACCCGTATCAACTTTGGAACAAACACTGCAGGGGAAAGCTGCAGGTTTATTTATAGAAGCAAATAACGGAAAGGTTGGCGGTGATGTTAAGATGCGTATCCGGGGATCTTCCTCGATAAATGCAAATAATCAGCCGCTGATTATCGTGGATGGCGTTCCGATCAATACCGTCGCAATTAATGACTATATTAACGTATTACTCAATCCGCTGAATGATATTGATTTTAATGATATTGAAAGTGTTGAAGTATTGAAAGATGCTTCCGCCAGTGCTATTTATGGTTCTCGCGGAGCCAATGGTGTTATTATTATCACAACGAAAAGAGGGAAGGCGGGAAAATCAAAGATCACGGTAGATTATCAGCAGGGATTCAGTAAGCCTACGCGCCTTCGCGATTTTATGGATGCTGATCAATATGTGGCTTATTATACGCAGGCAGCAGAAAATGCGGGTGAATACGATTTTGCAAATGGCATTACAGGATATGCCACTGTTGAAGAAGCGATCGATCATTATATGGGCGTGTTGGATAAAAAATTCTCCCGCATTGACGGATATAGTGATTATACAACAGGGGAGATCAATACCGACTGGCAATCACTCGCATTTCAACCCGCTACCTCCAGCATGATAGACCTCAGTGCGTCAGGCGGAACCGATAAATTTCAGTATTTCACCAGCATGGGATATTCTTATCAGGATGGTATTCTGGTCGGTAATCATGGAGACCGTTTTAACATTCTGAATAATCTGGATGCACAACTGAACGAGAAACTCAAAGTTGGATTGAATCTGAATCTCAGCCGCAGTATTAATAATGATATTCCGGATGATAATTCATTTTCAACACCGATGCAGATCGTGGCGCAGGCGCCTATAACTCCGCCGATCGATACGGCTACAGACGAATATTATGATCAGCCTACAACATTATATTATAATCCGCTGATAGAAATAGATAACGTTGTATTTGAAAGTAGCACGTATCGCACCATCGGTAACCTGACATTGGATTATGCTTTATTTCCTTCGCTTACATTCAGGACAGAAGCAGGCGGTGATATCACCAATCATTATCAGCACAGATTCTACGGCCAGAAAAGTGAAGTGGGACAGCCGGTTGGCGGGTATGCCACGAACTTTAATTCAGGGATCCAGTATTTTGATACAAAGCTCCTGCTGATCTATAACGGATCGCTGCACGATGTACATAATTTTTCACTTACACTGGGAAATGAATACAACCGCTATGATGAATATTATAATGCAGTGGAAGGACAGGGTTTCCCGAATGATAAATTACAAACACTCGCAAGTGCAGCGGAAATAGTGTATGGAACCTCCGTAAATACATATTTCAGGTTCCTTTCTTATTTTGGCAGATTTACATATGATTATAAGGAAACATATTTATTTACCTGTACCGGACGGCTCGACGGGTCATCGCGTTTTGGTGAAGATAAACGATATGGTTTTTTCCCTTCAGCTTCGGCCGGCTGGGTGTTATCAAATGAATCTTTTTTAGAGAACAATCGAAGGATCAGTTTTCTAAAGCTGCGCGCCAGTTATGGTATCACCGGTAATGCCGGCATCGGGAATTTTGATTACAAAGGATTCTACGGGATTGGTTCTTATGCAGGCACTTCAGCGATTTACCCGACGTCTATTGCGAATCCTGAACTCACCTGGGAAAAAACTGCGCAGGTCGATGTCGGAGTGGATTTCGGACTATGGAAAGACAGAGTTAACGGAGAAATAGATTATTACGCTAAATACACCACCGACCTTTTACTGGGTGTTCCGGTGCCCTCCACGACCGGGTTTTCAGTTCAAACGCAAAATATCGGAAGCCTTGAAAATAAAGGGATTGAATTTGTAATTAATGTTGATAACCTGACCGGCGCATTCAAATGGAGTTCCAGTTTGAATTTTGCTGCAAACAGAAATAAAGTGACCGCTCTGGCTGATGGCCAGACACTCATCGATTACGGCGGCAGTGATTTTATGAATGTCGTGATGGTTGGCCAGCCTCTGGGTGTATTTTACGGCGCTGAATTCGCCGGTGCCGATCCTGATAACGGTGACGGTTTGTTTTATATCAACGGTGATGGAACAGGAGAGGAGACTACGAATGATTTCAATCTTGCTAATTATGTTGTGGTGGGTGATCCGAATCCGGATTTTATTGCAGGACTCACCAATAATTTCTCCTATAAAAATTTCGGACTGGATGTCAATCTCCAAAGTGTTTACGGAAATGATATTAATATGCAGGGCGATTACTGGATGAGTGCAAATGCAAGTCAGTATGATAATGAAACTGTTGATCAGCTGGATGCGTGGCAAAATCCGGGTGATGTTACAGATGTTCCGCAAAACAGGCTGCTGTTTCCGAATGGAACTGAGTCCAGGTCAAGCCGCTATTTATCCGACGGTTCCTATTTACGTGTAAAAACTGTAACACTCAGCTATACGCTGCAGAAAAACTGGATGCAGAAAATGCATATGACATCCTGCAGAGTGTATGCATCCTCCTACAATCTTTTTACTTTTTCAAATTACACCGGCTGGGATCCGGAAGTTTCAAGTGACTCCTTTACGGATAATATTTATTACGGGATTGATTTTTACAGCGCTCCGCAACCGAAAACGATCGTCTTTGGCGTGAGCATGGAGCTATGATACATTTGAATAACAGAAAAAGGATAAATTGAATTTGTAAACACAATCAAATTTTGAAGATCATGAAAAAGCAAAAATATATTATACTGATAGTGCTGATTACAGCTTTCACATCCTGTAAGAATATTCTGGAACTGGAACCGGCACAAACGCTCAGTAATGAAACTGCACTGGATTCGGATGAAGGTGTGAAGCAGGCATTGAACGGTGCATATGACAGAATTTCCCTGTCCGAATTACTCGGCGGTGAACTGATGCGAAACGCCGAATTATATGCCGGTGAAGGCGAGATATACTGGAACGGAACTTTCACCGCACCGAAAGAAATTTTCACCCGGGATATTCTCGTCAACAACGGAGATGTCGCCGGACTCTGGACATCAGCATATTCCTGTATAAATGCATGCAACAATGTTATTGATGCAATTGATGTTGTTTTGCCCGAAGATCAGGATCGTGTGAAAGGAGAAGCACTTACCTTAAGAGCATGGTGCCATTTTGAACTGACAAGAATGTTCGGAAAACAATTTGACCCTGCAACGGAAAATACACAGCCGGGTGTTCCGGTCATCACCAAGCCCACGCTTTCCCTTGGCGATAATGTGGATGTTATCAGAAATACTGTTGCGGATTGTTATGCGCAGGTGATCGCCGACCTTACAGCAGCGGAAGATCTTTTACCGGAAGAAAATGGTGTTTATATCAATAAATTTACGGCGGCAGCATTACTTGCAAGAGTATATCTGCAAAAAGAAGATTATGCAGGTGCGCGCGATGCCGCCGACCGGGTTATCGCCTCCGGCAATTATTCTCTGAATACAAATTTTGCCGATTGTTTCAATCAGGAAGAGGCAACGGAGGAGGATGTATTCAGCCTTGAAGTATCCGACCTCGACGGATCAAATGTGATGAACCTGTATTTTTCCATTAATGATTTTGGCGGAAGGGGAGATATTGAAATTGATTCAGCATTTATTGATCTGTATGATGATGCCGATTCCAGAAAGACTTTATTCTACGTCGATGGCGGTGCTACCTATACCGGTAAATTCAATACACAAAAAGCTAATATCAGTGTTATCCGGCTTGCAGAAATGTATCTCATCAGAGCCGAATGTAATCAGCGCCTTGCAACAACAACCGGTGCAACTCCGCTTGACGACTATAATGCAGTGCATACGCGTGCGGGACTTACAGCAGCAGTTGCTGTTACGTTGGATGATATTTTACTGGAGCGCCGCCTTGAACTCGCATTCGAGGGATTTAAGGTACATGAGGTGAAACGGCTCCACGGTACTGTCGCAACTATGGCATGGGATGATGATAAATTTATTTATCCCATACCCCAGAATGAGATAGAAATTAACCCGTTGCTGCAGCAAAATGATGGATATTGAAAAAAAGAATGGATAGGGATGGATGCATTATTAAAATGTATCAAACCGCATAAGTTCGTTCAGAGCAAATCCGCATTGCGGTGATTCAACACGTTTGTCGCGGTTGGAATACCACGGGCTTTGTTTTGGCGTATGTTCGTTTTCGAGTACTTCAATTTCCTGTGCAGGTGTAAAACCCTGTCCCAGCAGAAATAATTTTTCACCTGTCAGCGGGTTTTTACAAACATCGAGTACAATTTCCACGTGACCGGGAAAACCCGGATGCACGAACAGATCTCCCGGCTGAATATTTTCAATATCTGCTTTACCGAGTTCTTTCGAAAGGGAATAGGAGCCTGCATATAAAAATACCAGATCGAGATAATTACGGAAATTTTTATATCCATAATCCTCGCCGGTTGCTTTATACCATTCAGTGGAATTACCCTCCACTTTCATACGCCAGCCTTCAGCATAACGGACATAATCGCAGCGCGTCCCGTTCGTAAAATTAAAATGAATGCGTTTGTATTGCTTTGTGCGATATAAATATTCAGCAAACAGCCGTATCCCGCTGTCGGCGCACTGTTGGAGGTCCGTTGTACCTACATCCATATCCACAACACCCACATGGCAAAAACGATTTTTTTTAGTTCCGTCGAAAAATTGAACATCCTCCCCGAAAGGCTTTAACGGCAGCACACGCAGATAAGCCGCAAATGAACCGGGAGCAGCTGCAACACGCTCAAATCCTTTCGGACAATTAATGCGGCTTGCCAGGGTATTGCTGTCGGTATCAAGATATTTTTCGGTGGGCGCCGACAGATATTTTTTATTCAATACATCGCCCTCACATCCCGCTAAAAGGATACACAACGCTGTGTAATAATGTAGTGGAATGACCTTCAATGATGATAGATTTTTACATCCCGGTTATTTTCCTGTAATTCAGTGGTTAATATGGAAAATGTATTTTCGGGTAAATAAGG
>CAYTFT010000021.1:0-15416 GCA_964437155.1 uncultured Chitinophagales bacterium
TCGTGTAACGGAACCGGTAAAATTGAAGCCAGTATTTTATTGCTGGATGACATTAACCGTAAGATCAAATATCTCATCACCAATCAGAACCAGAAAAATTTCAAACTGGTCGTACATCCGTTTGTGGAGGCTTATCTCAAGAAAGGTAAATTATTCAGAAGCCAGCAATGGCAATGGTACTGGGAATTCAAACAAAAGATAAAAGTGAGCGGCAGCGACGATTTTCAGTACATGGAATATAAATTCTTCGATAAGAACGATGAGGAGATCATTGTAGGGTGATCAGAATCGTATTTTCCAGTTCACTTTTCCCGAATCTGCATTTATCGCAATACAGGTGAAGGCATCATCGAGTGCGGGATGTGTTTTAAAGATGCAATATACCGTTGAGGCATCTGTAAATATCCTGACGATCTCACCATTGAATTCGAGTTGGTCTGTAATATCCAGTTTCCAGCCTATCGAGTTTTTCGCGTAATTATATTTACTGATCATCTGATGCGCTTCCGGCGTAATCTTATCCTTATGCCAGATATAAAACGCCTTCTCTTCCTTGCCTGTCGCAAGCGGCGCGTTAAATTTGCCGGCCTGAAACAAGGCTCCGCTGATGGAGATCCCATTGGTAAGCAAAGCGCCTTCAATGAACTGATTTATCTGCGCAGCACTTTCACTTCCTTTATTTACATCCGGATTCTTCACATGTAAAGTGCCGGTAGAATTATTGGTTTCCATTTGCAGTATGCGCCCGTCACCTAGCAGCAGATCATGCTGATACATATTTTGCTGGTGCATGCGATAAAATTCAACAAATGCATTTTGCTGCATCCATTTTTCGAACTGATTATTTTCCGGTGAACGGACTTCCGTAATTTTTTGATGCACCAGATCATATGCGTAATGCAGGCCGTTTTCAGTTGTGAAATAAAACAGGTTGTTCCGGCTGTCGAAACCGATATATCTTTCTTCAATACCTCCGTCGTAATGATCACTTTTCACCACCGGTTCGGTGATATTATTTTTTTGCAGAGCTGTTTTTAGTGGTGTACCGGTAATTTTCAAATCGGGCAATGAACGTGTGTGCAGTAATGCTTCATTTGAATAAAACCAGCATTTTCCATCTGCCATTCCAAGATAATAAGGCATCACCGCGGCTGCATCGGTTGTGTTGGTGATCTTATTCAATTGCTTTCCTGTTTTTCCATCGGTAATGATCAACTGATGATCAGTGCGACCATGAATAAATATCCCTTCCCGGCTGAGCTCTGTAAAATAACTGCATGCATGGAGGAAATACCGGTTGTTATTCTGTATTGCAAGTCCGCTGTAATATAATTGTGTTTCGTAACCCGAGCGTGCGACAGTTGACCGCCATAATAATTTTCCTTTCTGCACATCGGCACACAGCAACTGATCGTCGATCACAATAAATAAAGTGTCATTATTTCCGAAGCTGCCATTCACGGAATACGCGCTTTCATGATTATGCAGCACGATACCGGTTTTTATTGTCCAAACCGGTTGCAAATTGCTGAGGCCGATGCACGAGAGAAGCAATTCTGCCTTTGATCCGATCTTTGACGCATGGAGCAAAAGACATTTATCTGCGGGGAGAAAAGGCAAATTGACAAATTGTTGTTTATCCGCATCATAGGATGCAACAAATACCGGCTCAATGAATGCATGAACGGAATTCGCACTACCCGGCTTAATAGCAGTTATCGGACAATCGGAACGTTCCAGTGTTTTGATGGTATTACCTTCGAAGGTATATGTGCAACTATCCAGACCCCGGGTGCGATCGGTGGTATGCACGATATCCGAAAATCCTGAAATATCGGCGACTGCCTGCATGATGCGGTCCGTGTATTTTCCGATATTTTCAGCATTCAGTGTTTCTGCATTTTCCATCATTTCATCTACAATATCATCCACGTCATCATTTTTCGCAATAACGGGAACGCGGTCCAGCGTTGCGAAAGTAGAAGCATCGATGAGCATTCTTTTTCCCGATAAGGTTGTCACCATCAGTGCATTATCGGCGCTGCTGTAAGAAAATAATTCTTCCAGATCACCGAGATGTTCCTGTGCTTCTGCAAATCCTTCGCTGAGATCTTTATTTTTTGCAATGATATCTTCCGGTTTAATAATTACTTCCAGGCTTTCAATATTTCTGTAATGCAATCCGTCGGTATGATTATATAACCAGAAACCGTTTTTTCCGGCGCCGAGTATTTTTGTAAATCCTTTATAATAATCTCCCAGCACGATCCGGTTCACCTGTTCACCCGTTGTAAGATCGTGCAGGGTGAGTCGAACATCTGTTGAACCGCTTCTGGAAGTGATCCCGCCCTGCCGATTATATATCGTTGTTTTAAATACGCCCTCAAGACTGAGGAAATAATTTTTATCTCCCGACTGCACCGGAAAGATCTGATATAATTCAGTTGCATCGCTGGTTTTTCCCGAACGCAAAATACCTGATGATTTACATTCGCGAAAAGAAAAAAAGAAAATTGTCCCGAATATGCCGAGTGCAAGTAAAGTGACCAGCCCGATCACAGGGCCGTTGCCGGATGGCTTATAGAATGTCATACTACGAAGATAGGAAAAAGGCGAATGAAATTACCGGGTAAAAAATAGTGTGTGCCGAAATGGAAAATAGCAGATGTATGCAGATAAATTTATTTGCGCAGGAAGCATTTTCACGAAAGATATTTTCCTTCGATCGGCATGCGTCTTCCGAAACCAAAAGCTTTTGGAGAAACCCTTAAAACAGGAGGAAACTGATAGCGTTTCCATTCGTTCATATTCACCATTTTTAATGTACGTCTTACGGTAAATTCATCGAATCCGAGTGCAATGATATCGGCAGGGCTCTGGTGTTGTTCGATATATTGATATAATATTTTATCGAGAATATCATACGGTGGCAATGTATCCTGATCTTTTTGTCCCGGCCGTAATTCTGCGCTGGGTGCTTTTCTAATAATATTTTCCGGAATGATTTCTTTGTCCCGGTTAATATGCTCAACAATTGCGTATACTTCCGTTTTGTAAACATCTGCAAGAACAGCAAGTCCGCCGCAGAGGTCACCATATAAAGTTCCGTATCCAACGGCAGCTTCGCTTTTATTGGTGGTATTTAACAGAATATATCCATGCTTGTTACACATAGCCATCAATGTCATGCCGCGGAGGCGTGCCTGAATATTTTCTTCCGTAACATCGAAGGGCTTATTTTCAAAATAGGGTTGCAGTTCTGCAGTGACCGCATCGTACATGTTTTTTATGGGAATGATCTGATAGGCAATATCCAGTCGTTTTGCCAGTTCCTCCGCATCAGTAACCGAATGGCCTGTAGAAAATTGTGAAGGCATCAGGAGGCAGGAAACATTTTCGTTGCCCAGCGCTTCCGCTGCAAGTACTGCAACTACTGCTGAATCTATGCCTCCGCTGAGGCCGAGTATTGCTTTTTTAAAGCCGAGTTTGTTGAAATAATTTTTAATTCCCGTAACGAGGGCACGATGCATGAGTTCGGTTTTATTTTTCGGCTGCACTTTATCAGCGTGCTGCGATTTTTCTGAAGCGATCACTGCATCGAGATCGTACACTTTTAATTCTTCTTCAAAATACTGCATTTCATCAAATACAACGCTGCTGCCATTCACGACAATACTTCCTCCGTCAAAGATCAGGTCTGTTTGCGCCCCGCAATGATTCACATAAAAAACAGGAATTTTATATTTTGTGGTATTTGCTTTCAGCGTTTCTATGCGGCCCGCAGCGTGCTCATAATCAAATGGTGAAGCTGAAATATTGAGCATTACTTCCGGGCGCACTTTATTTTTTATCAGTTCGTCCATCGGGCATGCCTTGTACATCGGATTATCGTTGCCGACGTTCCACATGTCCTCACATATCACCAGTGCAAGTGTTCTGCCTTTGAATTCGATCGTTTTAAATTCAGTTGCAGGTTCAAAATACCGGTACTCGTCAAAAATATCATAGGTAGGCAATAATGCTTTATTTACAACATGCTGTACCTCGCCATTATAAATAAAGAATGCAGAGTTATGCAGATCCTTTCCTTCAATTTTCGGATTACGGCTGGGTGATCCTACAACCGCGGCAATATTTTTTGTAAGCGGTTTTATTTTATCAATTACAGCATAGCACTTTTCAATAAAATCATCGAAATCAAGGAAGTCGCGGGGCGGATACCCGCACACACATAGTTCGGGAAATAAAATTATATCGGCATGCTGTGCTTCTGCCCGGGCAATAAAGTGAGCAATTTTTTCAAAGTTGGCATCGAAATTTCCGATATGAACGTTGATCTGTGCAAGTGCTATTCTCATAAAAAAAATGTCACGCCGCAGGGGCGTGACAAAGTTAGGTCAAATTGGTAAAATACTTTCAGAATAAAACACCAAGGCGTACACCCAGTTGTTTCAAAAGAGCTGAATTATCATCCACATTATCATCTAATATATTTGCAAAACCGTTCTGCCAGAATACACCAGCCATGATAGAGGTGTTTTCTGCCATGGAATATTCAATTCCGCCGCCAAGCGTGAGGCTGATATTGAGTAACTGATATTGTGCGCCGGTAAGGTTATTGGCATCCCGGAGATTTACATCTTCATACAGTGTTGTTCCGTCAACAATAAGATTTCCGCGCGATTTGATACAAACACCGGGGGTGAGCCCGAATTGTCCGTAATAACTGATATAATTTACTTCATTGGTGCGAAGTCTTACCGTCAGGGGTATTTCAATGTATTGTGATTTTGCATTCCATTCGGTGGTGATAGCGGTTGCTGTATCCGTGCTCGTGATCCCTTCGCCGGTATAATTAATGACGATCCCGGTAGAAAATGCATAGCGTTCAACGCTGCCGATGGTTTGGTCGAAAAGCAATCCGTACTGAAAGCCGAACTGTGTGCCGGCGTTATCGTATAATCCGCCATTTACTTTCAGCCAGTCGAAAACCGGAGTGGCGGTGAGCCCGAATCTGAACTCCTGTGCCTGCAGAGAAGTGATTACGGCGCAAAAAATAAAGATGGATAATATAATTTTCTTCATACCTTTTTAGTTTTACAGGTTTATAACAAAGATAAAAATTACATGCGCAAACATACCCTTTTTTTTATAATTCAGGCAGGCTTGCTGCTCTTGGTCACAGGGTGCGGAAACCGAAACAACAACCCGCATCCGGATGTATCGGATGTGCATGTTGATCAACCGGTTATCATCCGGCTGGAACAAATGCTTGCTACAGCGACTCCCGAGAATTACAAGGAGGTATTTGCAGGCATAGAAAGGCAATATCCCGAAATATTTGAATCGTATTACCGCAACTTCTGGGGACTTGTGGGCACCGACAGCCTGCATCCGGTAAATGTGTATGATTCCTTATTTTTTAATGTTGCCGGAAATGAATGGATGCATCGCCTCAACGACAGTGTCCAGCTGATCTATAAAAACATGAGCGATGTTGAAAAGGAGATCAAAACGGCATTTACCTATTACAAATATTATTTTCCCGACAGCACTTTACCGCAATTATTTACGTATCTCGGTCCGTTCGTTTATCAGACATTATTTGACAACAATACACTGGGCATTGAACTGGATATGTATATGGGCAAACATTTCGGTTATTACGGAAGTTATGAAAATAATATTCCGGAATATGTTGCACAGCGTCTCGACAAACCATTTATTGTTGTGAATGTTATGCAGAGTCTGATGGATGGCAACATTGTTTCCCTCGGTCCCGAAGCAACATTGCTGGATGAAATAATTGCTGCGGGAAAAATGTTGTATTACCTCGATTGTATGTTGCCCGACGTGGAGGATTCCTTAAAAATGGGATATACCGGAAAACAGATCGAATGGTGTCAGGATAATGAAGGCGAGATATGGAAATTTCTCGCGGGTGAAGAATTATTATTTTCAAAGAAGACCGACGACATGCGCAGATATCTTGGCGAAGCGCCCACTTCCGTTGGTATGCCTGATGAAGCACCCGGAAGAGTGGCCGTATGGATGGGATGGCAGATCGTTCGTTCCTATATGCATGAAAATAAAGATGTTACACTTCTGCAGTTATTTGCCGATCCCGATGCCTTGGGAATATTAAAAGAGTCGGGTTTTGAGCCGGAGAACTGATCAGAAGCCTGTATGTAAATTTATTATCCGACTGAAATGCAATAATTAAAAGTGAAACAATACCCGTAACAGAAATTAATTTCCGGGGCATAAATAATTACAGGTCAGTTAAGCAGAAAAGGCGCTACCATCTGGAATTCGGGAATAGTGACGTCGAATAAAATAGCATTCGATTTTCTCTCCATTAAATACGTGCCTTTCATTTTCCCTGCAGGACATGTTAAATGACAACCCGAAACATACCGGTGAAAATATCCGGGATTGATGATCGGTGTTTCGCCCACCACGCCTTCCCCTTCCACCTCGCGCCATACGCCAATGCCATCGAAAATATACCAGTGGCGGCGCAATAGCTGGATCACGTGTTCGCTTTTATTTTCAATAGTGATGCGATAGGCGAAAACAAACTCACCCTTTTTGGAATATTCGGGCTGAAAGAATGTTTCAACGCTGACTTTTACTCCCTGTGTGATTGCTGTGGCCATAAGTGATTCCGGTGCCTGTAAATTTAAGGGAATTTTTATCGGTGGAAATTCTCAATGCACAAGGAAATTGTGCACAAGGGCGAATGCTTCTTCCTGGCTGGTTTCCAGTTTATCGTTGATGATCACCCTGTCAAATTTATCCGAGAAGGTGAGTTCATACTTTACGCGTTCGATCCTGGTGGCAAGCGTTTCAGGCGTTTCGGTGGCCCTTTGCCGGAGCCGTTCGATAAGCACTTCGAGTGAAGGCGGTTGAATGAATACCGATAATGTGCGTTCCGGGAATTGCGATTTCAGGCTGAGTGCGCCTTTAACATCCACATCAAAAATGATATGTCTGCCTTCTGCCCATAACCGCTCTACTTCCGAGCGCAATGTTCCATAAAATTTCCCCGGATAAACTTCCTCCCACTCAACGAATGCATTTTCATTTATTTTATTGCGAAAGGCATCAACGGTCAGAAAATAATAATCCTTTCCCTCGGTTTCATTATTGCGGATGGGGCGTGTGGTGGCAGAAACAGAAAATGCCAGCGAGGGAATATTTTTCAGTAAATAGCGGACGATGGTTGTTTTGCCCGCTCCGGAGGGCGCAGTAATGATGATGAGTTTTCCTCCGCTCACAACACGTTATTTAATTGTTCTTTTATTTTCTCCAGTTCATCTTTCATTACAACCACTTTTCTTTGCATTTCCGCATGGTATGCTTTTGAACCGATTGTATTTATTTCACGATTCATTTCCTGACAGATGAAACCGAGTTTCTTGCCTTTTTCAATTGCTTCCTCTGCAATGGTCTGTTCAAAATATTTACAATGCGACCGCAACCGAATGATCTCTTCTGTGATATCCATTTTTTCAAGATAGAAAATAAGCTCCTGTTCAAAACGGTTTTTATCTATCTCTTCGTCGCTGAGATAGGTTTGCAGATCGGTAAACATTTTGGTGCGCTGTTGCTCCATACGCGAAGGGTCGAGAGATTCGACATCGGTAAGCGCATTTAATATCAGTTCAACGTGTAATACAAGATCTTTCTCCAGATTCTTTCCTTCATCTGTCCTGAACGTATGCAATTGTTTACATACGTTTTCGATATGATGGTGCAATTCTTTCCATTGTTCTTCGGATAAAGAATCATTGGAAGTAGTAGTAATATTCGGCAGCCGGAAAACAAGATCAAAAAGATTTGCATCATCCACATGCAGTTCCTTTGCAACTTCTTTGAGCTGGCGGTAATATTCCTTTACGGCAGCGGGATTTAATTCTCCCCCCTTATCGTCCATTAATTCGAAACCGATGGTGCAGTCGGTTTTTCCGCGGAGAACAGATTTATTGAGTGTATTGCGGATCTCTATTTCAAATTCTTTAAAAAGCGGTGCAAGACGCAGGTTGAGATCGAACGTTTTACTGTTGAGGGTTTTCAATTCAAGCACAATATTCTTCCCGTTGAGTGAAAATGTTTTTCTTCCGTATCCGGTCATTGAAAGTAGCATAGCAAAATTTTACGGTGTAAAAATACAATTATACAGCCGGTTTCAAAGGTTTGCCGCTGCCTGTAAAACTCACCAGCGCAACACCGGCGAATACAAGTAATGCAGAAAGGAGTTTGACAGTGGTGAGATGATCAGTGCCGTTGACGACAGCAATGAACGATGCAATTACGGGCTGCGTGTAGATATAGATACTCACTAAAGCGGGACTACCGAAATGAAGCCCCAGCATATTGAATAAATAAGCCAGAACTGTAGCGCCGATCACAACAAAGGTAAGTGCCCACAATGCTGATGCCGGAACCTCTGCCCAGTGAACGGAAATAACATCCCGGATACCGAATGGGATAACGCCCACAGTTCCGTAAATGAATATCCATTTTGCAAGCGTAAGGGGGCGATATTTTTGCATAAGCGGTTTTGCGATCACAAGAAAAATGGCGAAGGATATTGCATTGATCATAATATACAGATCTCCAAGTCCGTTTGAACCGGTATTTTCCTTTCCTCCCTGCATGATCAGCAGGGCAACACCCGCCGCTCCCGAAATAATACCGGCGGATTTTATTATTGTAATACGTTCCTTTAAGATCATGCGCGCCATCAGCAAAACGATAAGCGGTGTTGTGATCATGATCAGCGCTGAATGGATCTCGGAGGTGAGACTCAATCCCTTGAAAAATAATAATTGATTGATCACCACTCCGAAAAGAGATGCTGTAATTAATTTTATATGATCTTGCTTATCCACTTTTTCACGAATAAATAAACGGTGCAGTACTGAAAAAATAATTACGGCTCCGATGACGCGGATCATTACAATACCGAATGGCGGGATAGAATGCAGGGCGATCTTTCCGAATGCATAATTAATTCCGTAAATGATATTGGCTGCAAGGACGAACAGATGCGCTTTAACCGGTGATTTCACGGGGTAAAGGTAGGAGGAATGGGTTAAGGCTGAAAGCCGAATGGTAAAAGCCTAAGGCCTGATACTGTTATGATGCTGGTGCCTGCCTGCTGCAGGAAGGTTCGCATCGGTATCTATATGGATCTATTCCTGTTTCAGCTTTTTATCCTATTGGTTGGTGTCTTCACTTCCCTAAATAAGAGAATGCAGAAATAATTAACCTTAACCACAAATGAATATTTAAAACGCTTAGTTTAAAAATCTAAAGACAAGCTAAAATACCATTTCGGATCGCCGAGCCCGCCGGCTTCGATAGGTTGTGCGCGGTCAACACGAATGAAATAACCAAATAAAGTAGAGCGAATTCCAAGTCCCGTTCCCATAACAACCGGATCCCTGAAATAATTGACATCTACGGTGATAGGTGGCTGCACGATCGTAGTATTATTGAACGGATTATCTTCTTCGAACGGTGATAATCCCTCCCATGCAGAGCCGAGATCATAAAATCCGACCACCTGAAAATTGCGTAAAAATTCGGAGCGGATGGGTTTATTGAAAATATAAGAGAATACAGGGAAACGAACTTCCGAATTTAGTACGGCATAACTGTTTCCGTTACGAATATTCTGATCATACCCCCGCATATTTGTTGCCAGCGTTTGAAATGCATATCCTGCATCCTGATTAATTTCAATATCGTGGTTGAATGTCGGAGCGATCCAGCTGTCAACACCGCCGAGATAATAAATGAGTTTCTGATCACCGAAAGAAGTTCCGCCTGCAAGCCTGTTCGCCCACACGATCTGGCGGTGCAAGCGCTGATAATGACGGAAATCATATCCGATCACGCCCAGATATCCCGGATTTAATCCCACATCCACACCTTCATTCGAACTGACATTAAATTGTTTATGCCATTCGAACCATACTTTATACCGCATGCCGTTAAGAATATTCGTCATCACCGGATACGTATTATCATGCACATATTCCAATTTTAAGGAGACCCAGTCCTCCTTGTAATCAGGGAGATTTAAACTGAATGTATCATTCGCCATAAATACGATCTTCTCTGCACGGTAACTTACACTTCCGCGAATACTTCTGATTACATCGATCGGGTATTTAAGCTGTCCCTCCACAATATTTGTTTTTATTGCTGCATCCACAACAGGATACCAATACGGCTGAAAGGTGTATTGCGCACTTTCGGACTGATAATACCACAATAATTTTTTATCGAGACGATGTTTCAGGTCCTCATACGACATATAATATTCTCCCCCTGAAAAAGAAGTCGGGAAACGAATACCACCGGTAAACCGGTAATCCTCAAACAGGTCGCTGATGCTTACTGTGAATAACGCACTAAGGTCGGGAGTGGAATAAACACCACCGGTTGCATTAAAGCTTTCATATTTATTGACGAATAAACTGTTGTCGAGCTGACTCGTTACATAATCGCTGGAAAATTTAATACGGTAAGGAACAATGCGCGATGATTTGAATTTTTTCCCTGTATTGATATTCTGCTGATCAGGGTTATCGGATTGTGCCAGCGCCACGGGATCGTTTACAATTAAATCAGTGGCGGGCTCCGGAAAATCCGATTGAAAATACATTCCTTCGTCGATCTGTTTTTTGATGGTGTCGGTACTGGTGATGACGGTCTCTGTTTTAATCAGCGTTGTTGTATCCGTCACACTGATCTTGGTGATGATATCATCCTCTTTTTTCTTGAGGTTGATGAAATTGCGGAAGGTTGTATTGTTCAGTGTATTATTTTTTATTTCCGTGAGATCGGAAGGCGCAGCAGTGAGATAAAATTCATTGGATGTTCCGCGCTGAAATACTTCCACCACTTTGCCGGTCTTCCATAAAACATCATGTTCGAGAATATTGCTCGAATAATTTGTCACAGGGAAAACATAAGCAGTATCCCGGTAGCGGTCGACCAGTGTAACGGAGTCGAATTTCGGGAAGGTTTTAAAATCATTATAATCCCAGGGTGGATTGGTGCTGATGGAGTCGGGATAAAATACCAATGTGTCGGTATGATCGTATAAACTGTCGAGATATCCCGCAAATCGGTTGATAATGCCATTCTGATCGCTCAGATATGCAAAATGATCCTGGTTAAACTGCAGCGGGTGTAACTCACTTATTTTTTTAGTGTACGTAATGCGCACCAGATCTTTTGATTTATGGATATAATCAAAATAATACATATCCATATTGCCGACCGGTAATATCGAATCGATGGTGCGTGTATTATAAATCGAATCGATATCGCGGTTCGATGCGAAAATAATTCCTTCGTATCCGTTGCTCAATGTTACCCATGCCGGATTAAGGTCGTCGAAGTAATCATTGGTAAGTTGTTCTACGCGGTCATTCTGCAGATAATACATATAAATATCACTCTGGCCGTTATTCATAACACTCATTACGAGTCTGTTATTTGTTTTGGCAAAGGAGACATCTAATATTTTCTGAAAACGTGTAAGTTCTTTCGATTCTTTTTTCTCCGTTTCCGTATCGTAGGTAACAATAAAATTCTTGTATCGTTTTTCGTAAACGACCGCCAGTTTTTTCCCGTCGGGACTCCAGCTTATAAGCGGATTACTCAGATCGGTTGCCAGTGTATGTGTTTTGAGTCCGCCGGATTTAATGCGTTTTTTATCCTTTGTATCGATCTTCTGAACAAACACCTTAAATTTTCCGTGGTCGTCCATTGCGTAGGCGATATGTTCGCCATCGGGGCTCATTTTCAATTCATGAAACCTTACATTCTTCTTTGATTTTCTCGGAATGAGATATGTGTCGGCAAGCTGATCTTTTCCGGCTAATTCTTTCGTGTATTTTGTATAAAAATAATTATACCAGTCGTCGATGGTTGCATTTACACCAGTTCCGAGCACATATAAAAAACCATTTTCCAGAGAGCGGTTAATACGAATGAGATATAATAAATTCGGGATGGTACTTTCACCATAACTCTCGGCGATATAATACCAGAGTGCATGTCCTGCAAAACGCGCATCTTCACCGGTGAGTTTATTGAATTTTTTATACCGGCCTGTAATTATGCCTTCGCGTAACTGATTATCGAGTTCGGTATTCCATTCTTCACCGATATAAGAAACGAGTCCTTCGGTGAACCATGCAGGCAGATTCAGTAATACCGCATTTTGTACGATCTCCTGTAAGCTGCCGCCGAAGATCATCGAATTGATGAGTACTTTTCCTACACCTTCCCGAATCTGTTTGCGCAGATGCTGATGATTTCCGTCAAAATAAACGAATACTTTATTCCCGATGATCCGCGTTTGTCCGCCGATATTATATTGCTCCTCATTGCCGACGGCAAAATTGCTCTGGTTGTAATCTGAAATATTATTGTAGATGATGATCTCGGGACGCGAATTAAGTTTGTAATCGAGCAGGTCCTCTATTTCCAGCAGGTCGGCCTCGGCGATCTGTGCAGCAAATTTTCCGAGATTTTGTCCCCCCGCACTGAAGTAAATTTCAAAGTGTTCGCCGTCATAATATTGCCAGGTGAATTCCTTGTATTGCACGCGGTTCTGGCCGAATTGCACCTGTGTGCCCTGACCAAATCCCTGCATCCCCACAAACAATAAAATGCCCGCAATGATGAATTGGATGGAATTTCCCGAAAATGCCTTCATGACTTCATTCCCCTCTGCCTATGCAAAATACTTAGTTTTGCCCTAAAGTTCAAGTATTCTTTAAAATTTTACAAAATAACGATCGTTGGATGGCGCGTATTGTCAGTTTTACCTTTAATCCGTTTTACGAAAACACCTATATTTTATACGACACTACCGGAGCATGTGTGGTGGTGGATCCCGGCTGTTACACACGGGAGGAAGAGGAGGAACTGGCTGATTTTATTTCGAGGCAAAAGCTGACGCCGGTGCTGCTGCTGAACACACATTGCCATATTGATCATGTGCTGGGGAATGCCTTCGTTGCAGAGACCTGGAATATTCCGCTGGTCATGCACCGGGGAGAGTTGTCGCAGTTGCAGAATGTGGTGAATTATGCGCCTTCGATGGGGATGCATTTCAAGCCGGGTCCCGATCCCCAGCGGTTTGTAGAGGAAGGCGATATTATTGAATTCGGCAATACCCGGTTACAGGTACTTTTTACACCCGGTCATTCACCGGCTTCCGTCTGTTTTTATTGTAAGGAGGACGGATTTATAGTAAGTGGAGATGTATTGTTTTACGATAGTGTCGGCCGCACCGACCTGCCCGGCGGAAATTCCGCAACCCTGATGAACAGCATCCGCACAAAATTGCTGACACTTCCGGATACCGTAAAAGTGTATGCCGGCCATATGCAGCCGACTACGATAGGGCGGGAGAGAAATGAAAATCCGTTTATCAATGGTGCGTATGCAGGATGGTGAAAATGTTTTCCCTCTAATGGCGCCCCCGCAATTCCGCCACGATGATGCCGTGGTTGGTGTTTTTTTCACCAACCGAATATTCGAAGGGATTTTCCATAAATCTGGCGGATATAAATAGAAAAAACCCTATTATAGATTATATTTATATTTTCTGAATTATTTGATCCGGTGTAAAGTATAAAATGAAGAAAATAATTATCACATCCTGTATACTATTTTATTCTGTATACGCATACTCCCAGGCTTCCGAAATCGAATGGCAGAATTCTATCGGCGGAAGCGCAGCGGATGATTTTTACGGTGTTGAGCAAACCGGTGACGGCGGTTTTATTCTTGCCTGTCAGTCCTCCTCGGGCATCGGATATGATAAAACGGAAATAAATTCAGGTGAAGCAGATTATTGGGTGATTAAGACTGATGCCTCAGGAAATATTGAGTGGCAAAATACCATCGGTGGCAGCGGAAGTGATCTGTTAAAATGCGCCAGACAAACTGCTGATGGCGGATATATACTCGGAGGTACATCCTTCTCCGGAATTTCAGGAGATAAAACGGAAGAAAACATGAGCGGAGCCGGTATGTTTCCCTGGGGAGATTACTGGATCATCAAACTCGACAGCGCAGGGAATATCGAATGGCAGAATACCATCGGCGGCAGCGCCATGGAAGAATTTTTTGCGTTGGATCTAACTTCTGACGGAGGATATATTATTGGTGGTGAATCAGAATCAAATACTTCCGGCGATAAATCAGAAGATAATTATTGCGATGCATTTATGCCTAACGGATGGATTGTAAAATTGAACAGCGCCGGTGAAGTGGAATGGGATAAAACCATCGGCGGGTCATTTGCCGAAGAGCTTCGTGCAATACAACAAACATTTGATGGCGGATATATTCTCGGGCTGGATTCCTATTCCGGAATTTCAGGAAATAAAACCCTTGCGAATTTTGGCGCCGGCGATTATTGGATCGTAAAACTGGATGCTTCTGGAAATATCCTCTGGCAGGAAGCCTATGGAGGCACGGGAGCTGATAATTTTCAATCATTGCAGCAGACAGCGGACCATGGATTTATTGTTGCGGGATTTTCAAATTCCGGCATTTCAGGAAATAAAACAGAAGCATGCAGAGGACTGGAAGATTTCTGGGTTGTAAAAACAAACAGCGCAGGTGAAATTCAGTGGGATAAAACTGCCGGAGGGTCTGGCACCGACAGGTTATGGAAAATTTCTGCATCCGGCGATGGTGGATTTCTTTTGAGTGGCAGTTCCATGTCAGGTATCTCGGGCGATAAAACAGAACCTAATTTGGGATTTGGGAATGATGATTTCTGGGTTGTGAAACTGGATCATGAAGGTGGCATTCAATGGCAAAATACATTAGGCGGCACCGAGGTAGAGATGGCGAGAACAGCTTCCGTAACGGCTGATGGGGGATATATTTTAGGCGGATTTTCTTATTCCGGAATTTCCGGTGATAAAACAGAAGAAAATATGGGTGGATCTGACTGCTGGCTCGTGAAACTGAATACCGATCCTTTTATTGCGCCCGACAGTTTATTCGCTGATGAAATTACCGCAACAGGTGCAAAATTGCATTGGACCTATCCGCCTGCAGCCCATAAATTTCAGATTTTTTATCGCGTTAACGGAACGATGGCATGGACAAAAAAAGCCAGTCTGGTAAATTATAAGAATATCACCGGTCTGTTACCCGAGACAACTTACGAATTTAAAGTGCGTACAAAATACAGCGATGTTCCAACGGCATTTTCGGGTATTGCCTTATTTACCACATTGCCTTTGCGCAATGCAGAACAAAATATCCGGCTTTCTGTTACTGTTTTTCCGATTCCGGCAGAAGATATTCTGACAATCAGTTTATCGATTGCTGAATCTGAATGTGCTGCTTATTCGATT
>CAYTFT010000022.1:0-11964 GCA_964437155.1 uncultured Chitinophagales bacterium
GTTTTTCCAGCACTTGCGCAAGGTTCCAGATCACATTACTGCCGCTGGTGGTGTCAACACCCAAATGTGCCGCAGCAAAAGAAGGAATGCCCAGCGGATTTCCCTTTCCGTAATATGTTTCCATATAACGACCTTCATAATAAGAATTAATTCCCTCATCCATCCATGCATGTTCGCGTTCGTTGCTGCCGATAATTCCGTAAAACCAGTTATGTCCAACCTCATGTGTAATTACATTATCCAGCATTTTTGCATCGTAATCGCCGGTAATAACCGTAACGGTAGGATATTCCATTCCACCCGCACCTTCCACCTCGAGTGAACCATCAACTGCCTGCGCAACATTCCAAGGATATTCGCCCACCTTATCCGAATAAAATAATACTGCACGGTCTACATAATCACATGCCTTGATCCATTCTTTTGCATGGAGGTTGTCGAAATACACATAGGTTTTTACAACTCTTTCCGATGCAGGCAATGTAACCGAGCTTTTCATTACATGAAAACGCTTGTCGGCGAACCACGCAAAATCATGCGCATTCTCTAATTTATATTCCAGCGTTTTTGTTGTTGTGGAAGAGGGCGGAAAAGCAAGATCTTCCTCGTTGAATTCCATTTTGGACGTTTCTTCAGCGATCTGGTCAAGACGCTTTACTTCTGTCTGCGTTAGCAGATCACCGCTACCCGCAACTATATAATTTTCAGGGACGGTAATATAAACATGGAAATTCCCGTATTCACTGTAAAATTCCCCCTGGTCCAGATACGGGATCGGGTGCCATCCGTACCTGTCGTACACTGCCGGCTTCGGGAACCATTGCGAAATTTGATATTGCTGTCCGTCATGCCCCATGCGTGAAAAACATCGCGGGATTTTCACTTTGAAAGTGGTTTTGATATTGATGGTCTCCCCGGATTTAAGCGGAGCCTGCAGATATAATTTTGCTATATCCGGATTTTCAGGATCATATTCGAGTTTCAGCTCTTCTCCCGCTGCCTTAAAGTTGAGATTCGTGATATATCCCTTATCCTCCTCCTTCGAAAATGCGAAATTGGTGCTTCCCTGCGCCCATTTCTGTTTTGCGAATGCAGTTTCGGTGTTTTTATAAGCATTGGGCCAGAGATGGATCCAGATAAAGGAAAGCGCATCGGGTGAATTATTTGTATACCGGATGGCCATTGACCCGTTCAGGGTATGCAGCGTATCATTCAGTGTAACATTGATCTCATAATCCACATGTTGCTGCCAATAACCGTCTTGCTGGGCCAGCAAAGTTTGCGGTAAATTGCCGGTAAGAAACACAGTAAGGGCAAAGAGGATCCTTTTCATGCTCAAAATTTTGGTTAAAGATAATCTGATTTCAGAACGCTTTGAACGTTAAATTTATTTAAACACCCGGGAACCGGGCGGGTCCCGGATGAAACTAATTTATCTTGAATTAAATTTACACTGTATGCTATATCCGGATTTTAATGAAAATGAGAACGAAAACACAGAGATTACAGGGTTGATTGAATTATTTGAACGTTTTCTTGCCTCAGGCGAACAGTTTTATTTTGATGAGGACAGCCTTGAACGGATTCTGGAGTATTATGAAATGCAAAGCAGGCCTGAACGTGCTGAGGCTGTGGCGGATTATGCCATCAATCAGAATCCATACAGTTCCGATTTTCTCATCCGGAAAGCAGAATTTCTGCTGAACAGAAAAAAATACAAAGAAGCACTCGAATTTCTGGATAAAGCAGCCCTTTTCGATACAGGTGAAGTTGATGTTTATCTGATACGCTCCGATGTATATGTGGAAACAAATCAGATAGATAAAGCGGAGCAGACATTATATGATGCGCTGAAGATCGCTGACGACGAAGAAAAGGATATTATCTATGCAGAACTCAGCGATATTTATGAAATGCAGGAAAATTTCGAGAAAGCATTTGAATGTCTTACAAGTGCACTGGAAATAAATCCCCGGAATGAAGATGCACTGTATAAATTATCGCATATTGTAGACATGACCGATGCTTACGGAGAGAGTGTTACCATCCATAAAAACATTACGGAAAAAGAGCCCTACTCCTGGCTGGCTTGGTATAATCTGGGCCGTGCATATATGGGACTCGGCCTTTATGAGAATGCCATTGAGGCCTTTGAATTCGTAATGGCAATTGATGATAATTTCGATCTTGTTTACCGTGATGCAGCGGACATATATTACCGGATGGCCGATTATCCGAAGGCAATAGAAATGTTTGAAATTGCACAGGAAAAATCTGGCGGATTTGAGGATTATAGTTTTCGCATCGGTTTATGTTTCGAACAAAGTAATAATTTTAAAACAGCACGTTATCATTATCGCAAGGCAGCGCGGCAGGATCCTTATCTGCATGAAGCCTTTTTCCGCATCGGCGAAACATATCGTTTGGAAGAACGATATGAAGCCGCACTCGTCAATTATAAAAAAGCACTGAAACTCGATGAATCCAATGAGGATTATATTGTAAAGATCATTATGATCTACAAAATAATCGATAAAGATGATGACGTTATTTTTTATCTGAACTGGCTCGTAAATGCACGGCCCGATATTCTCAATTACTGGCTGGATTATATCATTTATTTATTTGATATCGCAAAATTCGGAGAATGTGTGGAGGTGATCAACGATGCATTGCAGCGCTGCGGGCAGTACACCGAATTTTATTATATGCAAAGTGCCGCATTGTTTTATGCCGGCAAAGAAAAAGAGTGTCTATCTGTATTGGAACACGCACTCATTACTGATTATTCGCGCCATATAATTCTCTATGAAGTATGCAATCTGTTTGCTTCCAATGAAAAGGTGCAACGTCTCATCAATGCATATGCCGCCGGATGAGGCGGTTACGCTGCATTGTCCTTCTTTGTTGCCTGCCCTCAAATGCCCTGGTTTCCTGCCGGTTCTTCCCCTGAAAATACCTATTTTTGCGCCGGATCTACACAAGAACGAATGAACTTTGAATTAAGCAATCTCCCCAAACACAATGCAAAACCCCGTACGCATGGAATAACAATGGTGATGGACAAGGGCCTGAGCGTGCGGGAGGCTGAAGATCTTCTCTCTGTATCTGAACCCTATATCGACCTGATCAAACTTGGCTTCGGAACTGCTTTTGTTACCCCTAATATTGAGAAAAAAATAGCTGTTTACAAGGCTTCCGGTATCCCCACTTATTTCGGCGGAACATTATTCGAAGCCTTTGTTGTAAGAAATCAGTTTGAAGATTACCTCCGGCTGCTTGAAAAATACAAGATGGAATATGCGGAAGTGAGCGACGGCTCAATTGAACTTGAACATGATGAAAAATGCCGCTACATCAGCACGCTTTCCAAACATGTAACGGTGCTGAGCGAAGTGGGCTCAAAGGATGAAAATAAAATTCTGGCGCCTTATAAATGGATCGAACTCATGAAAAAAGAGATCAGCGCAGGTTCTTATAAAGTGATCGCCGAAGCACGTGAAAGCGGAACAGTTGGTATCTACCACAGCAAAGGTGAAGTGCGGAGCGATCTGATCGATGAAATTCTGACCACCATACCCGAAGAAAGCATCATCTGGGAAGCCCCGCTGAAGGCGCAACAGGTTTATTTTATCAAATTATTAGGTACTAATGTCAACCTTGGAAATATTCCGCCGAATGAGGTTATTCCACTGGAGACACTCCGCCTTGGATTACGCGGCGATACCTTTCATTATTTTCTGAAATAATTTCCACACATATTTAATGGAATTCCTGCATACTTTTATTGATACTTTTCTGCATCTGGATAAGTATCTCGAAACATGGATTAGTGAGTACGGCGCGCTGATATATGTATTTTTATTCCTGATTATTTTTGTTGAAACAGGTGTCGTGATCTGGCCCTGGCTGCCGGGCGATTCACTTTTGTTTATTGCGGGGACATTCGCTGCAATCGGCTCGCTGAATGTGGCATTGCTGATCCTTGTATGCATTGTCGCAGCTATCCTTGGAAACACTTCCAATTATTTTATCGGAAAATACCTCGGACATAAAGCGTTGCAACTAAAATTCAGGGGGAAACTCCTCATCAGGAAAGAACACCTGGATAAAACGCATGCATTCTACGAAAAATACGGCCCCGTTACCATGATCATCACGCGTTTTATGCCGATCATTCGCACCATCTCTCCATTTGTCGCCGGTGTTGGTGAAATGAATTACGGAAAATTCACCCTGTATAATATTCTCGGCGCAATTTTATGGGTACCTTCCTTTGTGCTGCTCGGTTATGCACTCGGTGAAAATCCATGGGTAAAAGCGCATTTTGAAATGCTCGCACTCCTGATAATTGTGGTTTCCATCAGCCCGATCTTTATCGCGCTGATAAAAAGAAAATTTATGAAAAAAACCGCATGAGAAAATTCGGACTCATCGGTTACCCTCTCGGGCATTCCTTTTCTCAAAAATATTTTACTGCAAAATTTGAGCGGGAGGAAATTGAAAATTGCTCGTATGAATTATTTCCGCTGGAGAATATTGATGATGTTAGGCTGTTATTCGAAATAAATAAAAACCTGCTCGGATTAAATGTAACAATTCCGTATAAAGAACAGATCATCGATTACCTGGATGAATTGGATGTAACAGCATCCAGGATCGGCGCCGTAAATTGTATAAAGATCGAAGACCCGGAATTCACACGCATTAAAAAAGGATACAATACCGATTGCCTGGGATTTCGTGATGCGCTGCAACCGCATTTACAAAAACACCATACGAAAGCGCTTGTACTTGGAACAGGCGGGTCGGCAAAAGCCATCAGCTACGCACTGGAAGAATTACATATTGAACACCGGTTTGTATCCCGGCAACTCGGCAATACGCATCTGCATTACACGGATATTGATAAAACAATACTAGATACCTATCCGGTAGTGATCAATTGCACACCTCTCGGGATGTTCCCTGATACTGATAAAGAGCCGGCGATTCCGTTCAGATATCTGACTCCCTATCATCTCTGCTTCGACCTTGTTTACAATCCGCAGGAAACAAAATTTCTGCAACTCGCGAAAGACCATGGTGCACTTGCAGTTGGTGGTTATGCAATGCTGTGTAATCAGGCTGAATATGCCTGGAAGATCTGGAACGAAGAATAAGCTCCGCATTTCATTACCTTTTTCAGATGCAAAAACTTCCGTATCAGCATTTCGATTTGCACTTTACAGCATGCATATAATGCGTACGAAACAGCAAAAAATTTAAATACAATAAGCGGGAAATAATATTACCGGTGCAATTTCCGGTCAATGATTTTTGGAATCAAAATAACAGCGGTTATAATCTACTTTTCGCTGGAATTCCATATGGTAGGTAAAGGTGAGCATACCCCCGAAAATATAAGTATCATTGTTTGTAGGATCGCCTCTTCCCCATTCCGGTTGTGTAACCTCAGGTTGTGTTTTATCGGAAGGGTCGGATAATGCTGCAGCCATAGTTGCAGTTTCAAGATCATAATGGAGATAGAAATAATCAGGGTTTGGATAATACGTGCTCACATCATCAATATAATCTGTTGTCGTAAAACGGCAGGCCATTTCAAATCCTACCACCCAGTTATTGTAGGTAAGGAAACGCAATCCGCCGCCAACCGGAAAACAAACCGCGATCCTTGAATATTTCTGTCTGTCGGGGTACTCCGGTAAACCCTGGCCTTCCGTTCCCAATGGCTGAAGATCTACCCATTTACCATCATATTTTGCCTGCGGATTAAAATAAAATCCTCCCACACCACCGTAGATATATGGGGTCCACCGTTTTTTATGAAAGCCGGTGAAACGGTTCATTGCAAGTTCTATTTCCCCGGATGCTTCAACAATCGGTGACCTGAAACTTAAATTTCTGTAATGTCTGAATTCGTTCTGACTGAGGGCATCATCGCCTTTCAGCATGGAAGCATATGCATTTAGCCGGAAGGCTGTTCTCGGGATGATCTCCTGTCTGAAAATAATGCCTATCGCAGGACGTGTCACTTCCGGGTCAATATCGTAGAAATAGGGCCTTCCAACATCGTTGGAGCCACCCAGATCGCCGAGAAAACTTGAAAAACCGAGGTTGGCGCCGAACTCCCTTGAGAGGGTTATGGGCTGTGCCGATAAAGAAAATATCTGCAGATATACGCCGAGGCATACCAATGCAAAAACTATTTTCCTTCTCTTGAACATGCGGGTTTGTAAATTAGGGGAATACGAAAATCCGAATTTTTTAGCCAAATTCAAAATTTGATGCCCATTTGGGCCATTTTTTTTATCCGACATCCGCACTTTTGATGGTCCGGTTGTAGAACGAAAGGATGGCTGAACATATTTTTTCAATATCCGCGGCACCCAGGGTATGGTAAAGCGGAAGTCTCACGAGTGTCGCAGAAAAGTGGTCGCTGTTAGGGAGCTCGGGTCCCGTATAGTGCTTACTGAAATAAGGCGACTTATGCAGGGACTGATAATGAAAAACAGCCATTATCCCCTGCTCCCTGAGGTAGCCGATAAGTGCATTTCTTTCTGCTGCGTCGCTGCAAATCACTGGAAAAACATGATAATTAATACCGGCGAAATCAGGAATTGCAGGAAGGTGAAATATACCCTTATCTGCTGCAGGTTTCAGCGCTGCATAATATTGCTTCCATAGGTCAGCTCTTTGTTCACTGATCGCATCCAGATGTTCCAGTTGTCCGAATAAATACGCAGCCATTATTTCTGACGGCAAAAAACTGGAACCGATATCAACCCAATTGTATTTTTGTATTTCTCCTCTTGCGAATGCAGCTCTGTCAGTACCTTTTTCCCAGATAATTTCAGCCCGCTCACAGAAGCGTTCATCATTAATTACCAGCATTCCGCCTTCTCCCGAAATAATATTTTTTGTTTCATGAAAAGAAAATGTTGCCATATGTCCGATTGAACCTAACGGAATATTCCTGTAAGTTGCACCAATACAGGTTGCGGCATCCTCGATCAACAACAGATCATGCCGGATGGCAATGTCAAGCAACGGTAACATATCTGTTGCAATACCGCCATAATGCGCTGCAATAATTACTTTGGTTCTTTCTGTAATATATCGCTCGACAGTTGCTACCTGCATATTGGGTTCATCGGGATTTGAATCAACAAACACGATCCGCGCACCGCGCATAATAAATGCATTCGCTGCTGAAACAAATGTAAACGATGGCATTATCACCTCATCACCGGGCTGAATACCCGAAAGAATGGCAGCCATTTCAAGCGCATCGGTGCAGGAAGATGTGAGCAGTACTTTATTCAAACCGAAACGCGACTCAAAAAAGTGCTGGCATTTTTGTGTGAATATTCCGTTGCCTGAAATTTTTCCATTTTCAATCGCCTGTTGAATATAGGAGATTTCATTTCCTGCAATAAATGGTTTATTGAAAGGGATCATGTAAGGCCGCCGGTTATTTTTTTAATTTGAAAATCAGAATTGCTTTTCCTGATCAGAAATGAAAATACGGAATATCCTGTTAAAACAAGAATTGCCAGGCGGAATGCTTTGCCAAATGTATAGGTTGTTTTTCCTGCTACACGCTGTGCATGTGCCGTTATGATCGTGCCCGGCTTTGTTGCGGCTTTTCGCGCTGCCACAGGGAAAAAAAATATTTTTCGTTTCTGCGCGAGAATTTTTCTGATCACGGTTCTATTGTACACGCCAAAATTGGCAACACGACCATTCATTGCTACTCCCGAAAGCATGTGCAACAGAAAGTAAAATAATTCCGAATATATTTTTTTTATTGCCGGACTATTTCTTTTTTCCCGCAATGCAAAAACAGAATCAAATCCTGCATGCGCTTTTGAAAAAAGAACCGGAATTTCCTCCGGCTGGTCCTGGCCGTCGAAGTCCATAACGATCACCCACTCGCCCCTCGCATTTTCCAATCCGGCGCGGATGGCTGCATGCTGACCGTAATTTTTATCCAACCGGATTGCTTTCATTTCCGGATGCAGGACATTTACTTCTTCCAGTTTACGCCACGTGGTATCCGAACTCCCATCGTCCACCAGAATAATTTCAAATGTAACTGCACATGTATTTGCCGCGGCAACCATTCTTTTTACCACAGGTTCCACCAGTAATTCGCCCTGGTAAACCGGACTTACAATGGAAAGAACTGGATTTGCCATTTGAGTAGAATGAATAAAACCTGAAGATGGCATTATTATCCGGCTGATTGTATAATACCCTGCATTATTATATGCGCCGGAGTTGCCTGTAACATCAGGCCTTTGCCGTAGGGGTGAAATTCATCGGTAACCCGCCGTACCCTTCATGATCTTTGATCTCTCCCTGGTTTGCTTCGTATTTTGAAATATTATCGTGTAATGCTTTCAGCAAACGCTTCGCATGCTGCGGTGTCATGATAATACGGGTTTTCACTTTTGCCTTTGGAACACCGGGCATCACGCGAATAAAATCAAATACAAACTCAGCACTCGAATGTGTAATGATCGCAAGGTTTGAATATACTCCTTCTGCCACCTCTTCGGTAAGCTCTATGTTCAATTGATTTTTGTCTTTTGGCTCGCTCATAGTACTATATTTTGATCTCAAAATTATCTGAAAAAAAGGGGTTTTCGTAATTGTTTCGCAATTTCGCTTTAAAATCTGTTACATGTTCAGGCGGTTTTCTATTCCAGCGGCACTCTTACTTATACTCGGTATTTCGGTGCATTCCTGCAAACAGAACAACGCAGCGAAACCGGTTGCGGCAGACGAAGAGAAAGATTCCCTGATTCAGCAGGTATTTCATCCAAATGCAATTGACAGTCCGGCTATCGCGCAATTCCTCGTGCAATATCCGCTGTTCGGCCATCACCGTGAGGAATTATTTACCTTTTATAAAAACAGAAAACAGCAATCTGCATGGTTCAATACATACGGCCTGGTTGAGCAGGCGGGCTTGTTCATGAATCAGCTGGATCATTTTAGTGATGAGGGCATGCATGATACCATACTGTATTATACGCAACTGAAAGAAATATATGCTACGATCGCCGATCCGCATTTTTCCTACGCGGAATCCAACAGCATAATATCGCAATGTGAATTATTGCTCACTGCAGAATTTTTTGTCTATGCGCAAAAAGTCTGGTTCGGACTCAGTGAGAAAAAAACAAATGAACTGGACTGGTACATTCAGCGAAAAACAATTCCCTCCGTTTCAATTCTGGATTCTGTTTTATCGGGTGGCAAAAACGCATTTATGACCTTTGAACCTGCATTTCCGCAATATGCATTATTGAAGGAAAAATTAAAAAAATACAAAGCGCTTGCGGAAAATGAATTCTGGGATTCCATTTATATACCGGCAGGAATGAAATCGATCAAACCCGGCGACAGTGCAGCGGTGCTGACAGAGATCCGGCACCGGCTGTTCGTTCTCGGTTACCTGGACGAGGCCGATTCTGTGCATACCTATACAGATGATCTATTAACCGGCGTTAAAAAATTTCAGACTGCATGTGGTATTGATACTGATGGTGCAATGGGTAATCAGTTTTTCAGAGAAATTAACTGCACCCTGCAAAAACGTGTGCGTCAGATCGAATTAAATATGGAACGTTGCAGATGGATCCCCTCGGTGCCTCAGGGAACTTATGTGCTGGTAAATATTCCAGAATATAAACTGCATATTTTCAATAACGGGGCCGAGGAATGGAATATGAATGTGGTGGTAGGAAAAGCCTCAACGGGCACTGCAATATTTAATGATGAACTGGAATATATCGTTTTCAGTCCTTACTGGATCCCGCCACCAAGTATTCTGAATAATGAAATATTACCGGCATTAAAAAAAGATGCGGGATATTTAAATAAAGAAAATATGGAAGCATTCGATACGAAAACGGGAAAAGTGATCGATGTTTCGAAAGTGGATTGGAAGAAATACACAAAAATGCCTTTTAGTATCCGGCAGCGGCCCGGCGACAATAATGCACTCGGACATGTAAAATTTCTATTTCCGAATCAATACAGTATTTATCTGCACGATACGCCTTCGCGTAATTTATTCAGCAGATCACAACGTAATTTCAGTCATGGCTGCATCCGTCTCCAGGAACCGCGGCGCTTTGCAGAATACCTTCTGCGCAATGACTCCACATTTACGCCGCAAAAGATTGATTCACTATATACCGGCGGAAAAGAAACCTTCGTCAGGTTGCAGGAAAAACTACCGGTTTACATAGTATATTTTACCGCATGGGTGGATGTGAATGGTGAAATAAATTTCAGAAGAGATATTTATGGCCATGATGCCAAGCTGGAGAAAACGCTGTATGATGCATCAGAATAAAATCGGATAGAATTACTATACAAATAAAAAAGCCACCTCTTTCGAAGTGGCTTGTATTTTAGTTTGCGGTGTTATTCCACCGAGGTTTCTGCTACTTTGATTTTTTTCTTCGCCTGCAATTCTTCCAGTTCTTCTTTTGAACCAACTATCAGATCGAGGAAGTGACGCTGGCCGGTTCCCGCCGGGATCTGATGGCCAACAATAACATTTTCCTTCAATCCCATGAGGTGATCCGTTTTCGCCGAAATAGATGCAGTACTCAGCACCTTTGTCGTTTCCTGGAATGATGCTGCAGATATCCAGCTTTGCGTTCCCAGTGAAGCACGGGTGATTCCGAGCAGCAATGGTGTAGCAGTTGCAGGAATTGCATCGCGATATTCAACTGTTTTCTTATCGGCACGTTTTAAATGTGAATTTTCTTCACGTAACTGCCGCAGCGTAACAATTTGTCCGGCTTTGAATTTAGTTGAATCGCCGGCATCGGTGATAACTTTTTTATCGAATATTCTGTCGTTCTCTTCAAGGAACTCCAGTTTATCAACAGATGCATCCTCCAGGAATCTTGTATCACCGGCATCGGTGATGGTCATTTTACGCATCATCTGGCGAACGATCACTTCGATATGTTTATCGTTGATCTTTACACCCTGAAGGCGATATACTTCCTGAATTTCATTTACGATATATTCCTGAACGGCATAAGGCCCTTTGATCGCGAGAATATCTGAAGGTGTAATTGCACCGTCGCTCAGCGGCATACCTGCATACACATAGTCATTCTCCTGCACAAGGATCTGTTTGGAAAGCGGAACAAGATATTTTCTCTTTTCACCATCACGGCTTTCGATCTCAATTTCTCTGTTTCCGCGTTTGATCTTACCGAAAGCAACAACGCCGTCGATCTCTGCAACAACTGCAGGATTGGAAGGATTACGTGCTTCAAATAATTCGGTTACACGCGGAAGACCACCCGTAATATCTCTTACTTTTCCAAGTGCACGCGGTATTTTGGCGATCGTTTGACCGGCTTTCACTTCATCTCCCTGTTCAACAATAATATGTGACCCAACAGGAAGGTTGTATTGTTTAACCTCTGAACCTTTTTTATCCTTGATAAGAAGTGTAGGAATTTTTGTTTTATCCCTGGTTTCAGAAATAACTTTTTCTCTGTGGCCGGTTTGCTCATCACTTTCCTCACGGTAAGTGATACCTTCAATGATGTGTTCATATTCAACAAATCCGCCGAATTCAGAAACGATAACGGCATTGAACGGATCCCATGAACAGATCACATCGCCCTTTTTCAGTTCTTGTCCGTCTACCACCATTAAAATAGAACCATACGGTACGTTATTGGTGATCAGGAGTTTTCCTGTTGCAGGATCATTGATTTTTATTTCACCGGTACGACCGATCACTACCTTGATCTTTTTACCTTCATCGTTTTTGGTATCGACAAAACGCAAACCGTCAAATTCCAGTTTACCGTCGAATTTCGCCACGAGTTTTGATTCTGTATCCACACTTCCCGCAACACCACCCACGTGGAAAGTACGAAGTGTCAACTGTGTTCCCGGTTCACCGATGGATTG
>CAYTFT010000022.1:12064-15270 GCA_964437155.1 uncultured Chitinophagales bacterium
CACCCACGTGGAAAGTACGAAGTGTCAACTGTGTTCCCGGTTCACCGATGGATTGTGCAGCGATAATGCCGACTGCATCACCGGATTGTGCAACGCGATTATTCGCGAGGTTAGTACCGTAACATTTTACACATACTCCTTTTTTGGATTCGCATGTCAGCACCGAACGGATCTCAACCGCTTCAATTGCAGTTTCATCAATGCGCGTTGCAATTTTTTCGGTGATAAGATTTCCTGCATGAATGATCAATTCATCATTGATGGGATCATATACATTATGCAGACTTGTACGACCGATTATGCGTTCGCTTAATGGCTCAACAATATCCTCATTATCCTTTAAGGCGCTGATGGAAATTCCGCGTAATGTTCCGCAATCTTCTTCTGTAATAACTACATCCTGTGCAACATCTACAAGACGACGCGTGAGATAACCGGCATCTGCTGTTTTCAATGCTGTATCGGCAAGACCTTTACGCGCACCGTGTGTGGAAATAAAATATTCCAATACACTGAGTCCGCTCTTCAGATTCGAAAGGATCGGATTTTCAATGATACCCCCTTCACCGGATGCACCTGATTTTCTTGGTTTCGCCATCAGTCCGCGCATTGCTGCAAGCTGACGGATCTGCTCTTTAGAACCCCTTGCACCGGAGTCAAGCATCATGAACACTGAATTAAATCCTTTTTTATCGTTGGTCAGACGGTTGATCAGATCACCGGTAAGGCGCGTGTTCAAACGTGACCAGATATCAATGATCTGGTTATAGCGCTCATTTTGTGTGATGACGCCATACATGTGGTTATTGATAACTTCATCCACTTCAGATTGCGCCGCATCCACCAGTTGAGATTTATTTTCCACCTCAACAAGGTCGCTCAGATTAAAGGATAACCCTCCGCGGAATGCCGAACGGAATCCGAGGTCTTTGATATCATCCAGAAACCTTGCAGTTCTCGGAACATCTGTTCTGCGAATTACTTCACCGATAACTTTTGCAATTGCTTTTTTGGAAAGTAATGCATTGATAAATCCGACTTCAGCAGGAACAACTTCATTAAATAATACACGGCCGACTGTTGTATCGATCACGCGGCTTACAATTTTTTCATCCTCCAGAATATTCACCTTGCATTTAATATTTGCATGCAGGTCAACTTTTCCTTCGTTATGCGCAATGATCACTTCCTCTGCTGAATAAAATACTTTTCCGTCGCCTTTAACAGGATCATCTTTCGTACTCTTTTTCCCCTTTGTTGTATAATATAATCCGAGTACCATATCCTGAGAAGGAACCGTAATAGGATTACCATTTTGCGGATTCAGAATATTATGTGCAGACAGCATCAGTAACTGTGCTTCCAGGATGGCAGCATTGCTCAGCGGAACGTGTACCGCCATCTGGTCACCGTCGAAGTCGGCGTTAAATGCCGAACAAACGAGCGGGTGCAACTGAATTGCTTTCCCTTCGATAAGTTTTGGCTGGAATGCCTGAATGGATAACCGGTGCAGTGTAGGCGCACGATTCAGCATTACAGGATGTCCTTTCAAAATATTTTCAAGAATATCCCAGATAACGGGTTCTTTTCTGTCGACTAATTTCTTTGCCGATTTTACTGTTTTTACAATACCTCTTTCGATCAGTTTACGGATGATAAAAGGTTTGAATAATTCAGCTGCCATATCTTTTGGCAATCCGCATTCATGTAATTTTAATTCAGGTCCGACAACGATTACGGAACGGCCGGAATAATCCACACGTTTACCGAGAAGGTTCTGACGGAAGCGACCCTGTTTTCCCTTCAATACATCGCTTAATGATTTTAATGCACGTCCGCCTTCTGCTTTAACGGCATTTGATTTACGCGAATTATCAAATAAGGAATCAACCGCTTCCTGTAACATCCGTTTTTCATTCCGAAGAATTACTTCAGGCGCCTTTATCTCAATAAGTCTTTTTAAACGGTTGTTGCGGATAATTACGCGACGATATAAATCGTTGAGATCGGAACTTGCAAATCGTCCACCATCCAGCGGAACCAGCGGACGTAATTCCGGTGGAATTACCGGCAGATATTGAACAACCATCCATTCGGGACGATTTTCATAACGGCCGGTTGCTTCGCGGAACATCTCCACAATACTCAGACGCTTTAATGCTTCTGCTTTTCTTTGCTGGGATGTTTCTGTATTTGCCTGGTGACGTAAACGCGCAGAAAGATCATCGAGATTGATCCTGCTCAGCATGGTAAAGACACAGGGTGCACCCATATCTGCCATGAATTTATTCGGATCATTATCGTCGAGCTGCTGGTTTTCTTTCGGCAATGCTTCCAGAATATCCAGATATTCTTCCTCTGTGATCAGATCATGTGCTTTGTAACTTTTTAATTCACCATTGATCATTACTCCACTTTCCATCGGGCCGGGTTGTATCACGCAAAAACGTTCGTAATACACAATGCTTTCCAGTTTTTTGGAACTCATTCCCAGTAAATAACCGATCTTATTCGGTAACGATTTGAAATACCAGATATGCACAACAGGCACAACCAGTTTAATATGTCCCATGCGTTCACGACGCACTTTCTTTTCAGTTACCTCAACACCGCAACGGTCACAAACGATACCCTTATAACGGATACGTTTATATTTTCCGCAATAACATTCATAATCTTTAATTGGACCGAATATCCTTTCACAGAATAAACCATCACGTTCCGGTTTATAGGTTCTGTAATTAATGGTTTCCGGCTTTAATACCTCACCGAAAGAACGCTCGAGAATAGAATCCGGAGATGCTAATCCGATGCTGATCTGGGTGAATTCCGATTTGATCTTTATATCCTTTTTGAAAGGCATATGCTGATGTATTTATGTATGAAATGATATTATTCAAATTTGAGATCCAATGCAAGACCGCGTAATTCATGAACCAATACGTTGAATGATTCAGGTACCGACGGTGTAGGCATATTTTCTCCTTTTACGATCGACTCGTATGTTTTTGCTCTTCCGATAATATCATCTGATTTTACTGTAAGCAATTCCTGCAAAATGGTGGATGCACCGTATGCTTCGAGTGCCCAAACCTCCATCTCACCAAAACGCTGACCACCGAATTGTGCTTTACCACCAAGCGGTTGTTGCGTGATCAATGAGTAAGGTCCGATAGAACGCGCATGCATTTTATCATCGACCATGT
>CAYTFT010000023.1:0-15162 GCA_964437155.1 uncultured Chitinophagales bacterium
AGTAACAATGCATAACACGCTTCCGCCGTTGCCTTTGTTGTTTTCCAGTCGTTTGTCTGCTTCTGGCGCAACAGCCATACCTTGAGATCTTCAACGGATTTACTGTCTTTGGCAACTTCATTAAATACCTCGATCATGAGCGCCTGTGTTTCAACCGGCGCCTGATACCAGTAATATCCTGCCGTATTATCCTTCCAGTACATTCCCATTTCTTCAGAACGAAGACTATATTCTTTTAATGATTTTATTATCTGCATCGTAGTGGCTGATTCGCCCGAGCGCGAAATTGTTAATGCGATCATTCCTTTTTCATATAATCCAAATTTCGTCCAGAATTTTTTCAGCTGTCCCTCAAAATATTTTTTTGCATTTGCTGCTTCTTCACTCATTTTATAATCATCTGCAGTAAAATAACTGCGCGCATATAAATACTGAACGATGAGCGATGCAGGAACATATTTTTCTTTATCCGCTGCACCCGTTGAACTTGCTGCCCAGTATTCCTCCAGCCGTTTATATTCTTCCAGCATGCTTTTATCGCTGTAGCTAATCGCACGACGAAGCATATCTTCCTGTTTATCATTATTGTCTCCCGTGGCGACATGCAATTGATGCAGATGTGCCATTCCGGTAATAATATACTGCGTGATGTATTGATCATCCTGATACCCGCCGAACCAGGGCCAGCCGCCGTTGGGCAATTGCATTTTACTGAGTTTGTTCAGGGCAGCGCTCATTTCGTTTTGCATTTTATTTACATCAAATAATAATGCAACACGCTTTTTTCTTTCTGATTCATTTTGTGCCTGCAATACCCATGGTGTTTCTTCCAGTAACAGGGATTTCAATTCCTGATTTTTCTCCAGATTAGATGCAAGCGCATCAGGGTCTTCCTTCCATGCATTAAATATTCTTTCGATCTCGGGATCGGATTGCGCGATATGCGTTGCAATGGAATTTGAATAATATCTGTTGAATACCTGCTCCGCACATTCGTACGGATATTCCATCATATAAGGCAATGCCTGAACTGCATACCATGCGGGGTTGCTGGTATATTCCAGCGCAATACTTTGTGTGCGGAGAGATGTGGAATTTCCTGCATTAAGCAACCGGTCAAACGAGAAATTTTTTGTCTGCGTGCCGCGCACCCACAATGGCAATGTCTCGGTTACCAGAATGCGGTTCGTAAGCACCGGCAATGCATTTTCCTCACCATCAGTAAACAATCCGCCGGATGCTTTCACTTTATATACAACGGCTTCAATTCCGGACGGGATTTTTATTTTCCAGCTCACGGCCGCACTTTGTTTTTCTTTTGCAGTAAATGTTGTTTTTGCCTGCAGATTATTGAACTCAATATCTACCGGTTGCATATTCAGCGCATTAAACAATTCGAGCTGTGCAACACCCGACTGCACAGAATCGGTGAGATTTGAAATTTTTGCTGTTATTTCTATTGCATCTCCTTCGCGTAAAAACCGCGGAGCGTTCGGCTGGATCATTAATTCCTTTTGTGTAACCACAGATGTAAACGCAGAACCGCTCATGAGATCTTTCGTATGTGCAAATGCATTGAAGTTCCATTTAGTAAGCGCTTCGGGCATGGTGAAACTGAAAATAATGGCCCCATCGGCATCCGTTTCGAGCTGCGGATAAAAAAATGCTGTTTCCTGCAAGTGTGTGCGTGTGCTAACGCTGCTCATATCCGGCTGGGTGTTATCGGAATATGTGGAATTTCCATTTATCTGATAACTGGTTTCATCTAAAAGAAACATCGTATCCTCGTTAGTCGTTGTGTTTGCCATCTTTTTATCGACACCGAATTCTGCAGCCGCGTACGATTTTGTTTTGCGGTTTTCTTTTTCTGCAAATCCGTCTCCATCCATTGCACCGCCGGCTTCCCACATATAATAGCTATTTCTGTAAGCATATACCGAAAATCCAAACCAGTTCAGCGCATCATAATTAAAAAACATATACTCTCCGATGTCATCCATATCATTCCATGTATATCCGGTTGCATTACCAAACGTGGCGCCCGTCATATTATCCGGCGAATAAAGGGATGGCCATGAAACCGAAGGCCAGTAATGCGGAGTGAAAGCGTCGAGCGATGCATCATACATGCCGGCTAATAATTCGGCTGCAACTTTTTCACCATTCGGGCCCGTGATTTTTATTTTCCACGTTTCCTTGCTGCCGGGTTGCAATTTATCGCGATGGGTTTCAAGTTCCACCCGGAGATCTTTATTATCCCAGGGCACATTTATAAAATAATTTTCCGAATAATATCGTCCGGATTTAATAAAACATATCTGCGCAAAAATTCCGCCGCGATCCGATTCGCTTACCGGTATTTCAATATCCGTTGCGGATGATTTATTGCTGCGGTTGCCCTCCTGTGGCAATTCGATCCACCTGCGCGAAACAGATCCGTCTCCCTTTATGATCATAAGCAGCGCAGAGACATTTTTATCGGAGCTGCCGAATTTAAGAATAGCATTCTCACCCGGTTGTTTTTCATAATCACTGCCGGTTGTAAATGCGTGTGCCGGAACAGCGGTATTTGTATTTACATCGAGGATATCAAAATATCGCTCTCTTTTGATCGCCTCTCCGTTTTTATCTTTCGTGGTAAATACGAGTTTATATTTTCCCGGTTTAAAAGCGGCTGCATGCAATACAACTGAATCTGCATTTGCAGTATTCCAATTGAAATTTATTGCAAGTGGCAGCAACGGCCAGGTATTCATGTCATTTTCATCTTTATACACATCCTCCGGAAAGGTTTTTTTAAATGATTCCTTCTGCATTATAAAAATATCCGGCTGTGAAAAGCTGCGTTCACGAAATAATTGATCCGGTGCTTTCAGCGGATAAATTTCAATTTTTCCGGAGGCCGGCTCCGGTGTTCCGTTGAGATTTGTTGTTGTAAAATAGATCGTTGCCGGCTTTTCGCGATATATCGTTTCCGGCACTTCCACATTTGCATTCAATGCAATATACCCGACGCTCACATACGACGTGCTGCTTCTTGTTTCACCGGAGATATCGGTAACATCTGCATACACCGTATAATTGAATTGCGGCTTCAATTCCGCCCGGATGGTGCGGTCGGGAATTGCAATAAAATCAATTTTAAATTTTCCATCCGCATCTGTTGTAGTTTCCCCGTGTGCAATTTCCATAGATGCAGAAGGCGGAAATTGTTTTCTCCACCAGTAATAATATTCATAATAATACGGATAGGAAGCATCTCTTACCACACGATATTGCACTTTCGCCGCATCAATGGTTGCGCCGGCATAAGCATCCGCCTTTCCGGAAACGTGAATGGAGTCGCCCAATGTATAACTCCCGGTAAAAGGATCAAATGCAACCGCGAATGTCGGCCGCTTATATTCTTCCACAGAAAAATAAGCCGATCCATATTCATTTTCCAGATGCATACTTCCGGTAAGGCCCGATTGCGGCGCAGTAAAGGTTCCGCTGAAGGAACCATATGCATTGGATACAAGATCAAGAGCAGCCGCCTTTTGTCCATTCACATCATATAATGTTACCGTAGTTTTCTGATCGGGTACCACCTTTTTGGATTTTCCATCCCAGGAATTTTCCACGGTAATTCCTTTAAAATATACCGTTTGTCCGGGCCGGTAAATCGCGCGGTCAGTAAAGAAATAAGTAGTATAGGTGGGTTTCTTTTCCTGCTCACGGTAATTGTATACATAATAACTGTTATTTATATCCAGAAAATCGTTGCCGTAGGAAATGGTGAAACTGAAATAATAATAATTCTTTATCAGCGGATCGTTTACACTAAAATAGCCGTTATTATCTGTTGTATAACTCTTAAGCTGAACAGTTTTATATTTTCTGTCAGTATAATCATATTCTTTTTTAAATGTATTTATGATTGCTCCGCTGACGGGTTTCCCGGAAGTGCGGCTCACAACGTAAAAAGGTTTTCCGCTTTCGGCAACCTGAACATAATCGTTTGAGCCGGCAATATATGCAAGATCAGAAACGCGTAATTCTTTTATGCTGAATGCATTGTTTTCTTTTTCAAAGTTTCCGTTTGCCGCTGCGATCAGAAAATATGCACCCGCCGGCAGCGCATCCACTTTTATTTCCGTTATATGCAGATTATGATCTCCGTCATCCGGAATTGCCTGTTTCCATTCTTTCGTAACCGCCCTGCCAAGCAATACATCAAGGCGTTCATCATAATTCAAAATGCCCATTTCCGACATTTCCTTTGGTGTGACAGACACAATGCGCAGGGCAACTTCGGCCGTATTGGTAAAACCAAGTGAAGCAATAAACGGCTTGTCCGGCGCATTCACTTTTTCAATATCAATACTGATTTCCTTTTGTAAAATACTTTTCTTCAGCAGGCTGCAATTTTTAGCGCCCATGGATTGCGGAAATTTTGCATTGGCAGCATCACATATTTCCACCGCTTTTTTCTTGTCCCATTTAAATGCATCACCGTCAAGGCGATCATATTTATCACCCGATTTGTAATATTCGGAGGCGATAAGATAGCTGATGCGTGTGGCGCTGCTGTCTAGTTCGTAACGGCGCAGCTCACGTTGCAATGCGTCGAGATATAAACTGTCGCGGTTATCGAGAACGGTATTGTTGCGGGCGAAAGAAAATCTTTTCAGATCGAGGTCTATCATTGCCGCCGGAAACGGATCCAGTAAATGCATATTGGTAAGATCCTGCAGAATATGCAGTGCAAGCAGTTTTTTTGAAGCGGTATCGGGGGAAGAAAATAAATAGCCCGCAAAAGATTTACTATCGTCGAATACAACATTTTCCTTCAATGTAAATGCATATGCGGGTTGTGTGATGTAAACCTCCTCGTTCATCAGGAAATCAACGGCACGGTGGCCGAGAAAATCAAATAATGTTGGTCGCATGAGCCGGCCATAATCGTCGCCATCGGTTAATATATCCGCATATTTTTTTACACTTGTTTTTTTAAGTATCTCACGGTCCGCAACAGATGCCGTATACAACGCAATAGTTTTATTGTGTAGTGTTGCAATATCCCATGTGCGGATGTCATCATTTTTAAAATCGATGGTTTGCGTTCTGTCCTGAAATTGCCAGCGGTTGGCGGTGTAATAATTCCAGTAAATTTCAGCAAGCATACTTTGCAGTACATTTTTCTCCGGAGAGGTCGCCGTCAAAATTTCATCCTCAAAAACCTGCATGGCTTTTATTTCACCATCCTCTTCGGTGTTGGAGATATATTTTGCTTTATAGGTGATCGCTTTTATTGCCTGCGGTGCATTTTGCTCGGTATGGGCGTGTTGCAGAATCACCGCCACGTTTTCGAGAGCGGATTTCGGGAGGCCCTCATTTTCGAGGGAGTCCACTGTTTTCCAGGCGGCGTCAAATCCCTTCCATTCGCCGGGTGTATTGTTTTTGAAGATATTCAAACGTGTTGCTGCAACAAGAGATGCTGCCACCATGGAGATGCATAATATAATAAGTGTTCTGTTCCGCATTGCCTTCTGAAATTTTGTCCAAGTTATATAAGCTTCATGCCAAAGACAATGATTAAGATGAAAAAAGCGGAAGGATTGCATAAAAAAGAAAGGCAGAACGATAGGGGCTTGCTGTTTCCGTGAAATTTCGGAAGATGACATCCCGCTTCTCTCCGGAAAGTATCGTGTAACTTCGCGTAAAATACACCAATGAACAAAGACTTGTATGCAACCGTTTTGGGCCGTTTCCGGATGATCGCAATCTGCGAGGGCATTTCCTTTCTTGCTTTACTGGGTATCGCGATGCCTTTAAAATATGTTGCAGGCATTCCCGAAGCTGTCGATGTTATGGGCTGGATACATGGTTTGCTGTTTATTGCCTACCTGATTGTCGGACTAAACGCAAGGACCGAATATAACTGGCCGCTTAAAAAGACGGCAATTGCATTTGCGGCATCAGTGGTCCCGTTCGGACCGTTTATTCTGGATAAAAAAATGCTGCGAGAGGAGGCATAAACCGGCAGATTTAATAAGATCACGAATTAAAAGCCGGGCAGTACTTAAATAGATCGAACTGTGCTGCATATTATTGCTTCCGCACCAGTGTAAATTTATCCTTATGCTTCTCCACCGCGCCGGCGGTGTTATACATTTCGGTGTAGAGAATATAAATGCCTGTTCCCGCGGGTTTGTCATCATCATCAACGCCGTCCCAGGTAATAAATCCCGTGCGGCTGAGCGTAATGGCGTTGGTAAGTTCCTTCACCGGTTTTCCCTGGGCGTTGAATATTTTAAATATAGCCGTATACCCGTCTGCAGGCGTTGAATAATTAATTACCAGCAGATCGTGATATCCGTCACCATCAGGAGAAAATACCGTATAATCAAATTGAATATCACCGGTTGTGCCGGTTGCACCAAAAACGGAATTTTGATATCCCGGAGTACCAAAATGCACATCCTCCGCAGCGCTATGCCAGTTATTTGCATCCTGCGTCGGATAGGTATAATTCACGCGCTCAAGCGAAACACCATCTTCATCTGAAAGCAGGGCATAATGCCAGTCGCTGTTAAAATGTAACCGGTCTATCTCATTCAGCATCTGATCATACAGAACAACAATTCCTTCGTCATCATCAAAATTCGGAAGATCTGCAGATGCAATAAAATTGCCGCTGTCGGAAGTGAAATATTGTGATGTTACATTTTCAATATCTGATGTTACACACATATAATTACCGGGAAATAAAAGTTTTCCATCTCCGCTCACTACGCCAAATTCTTTTACAAAAGCTGTATCGGTAAGATCCATTTCTGCGATGGTAAGTTTTGATAAGTCGATAAGTTTCTCTGAATTATTATAGATCTCAACAAAATCAACTCCCGATGAAACCGGATTAAACAGAATTTCATTAATAACAACATCGCCCGCTGCTGCCGGTTCAGGCAAGCCGAATTTTGCCGTATTAAATGTGCCGATAATATTTCCGGAACAATCAGAAATATTCGTCACCGTTACCGTATAAACAATTCCGGTTGATAATACTGTGGAAAGTGTAATCCCGATCTTATCCGGTGTTTCTGCATTTATTACAAGTGATGCGGGAGTGCCGATTCCGTTGTCAATGGAAATATCAGCAACAGTGATCGCATTGAATTCAACCGGTTCATCAAAATATAAATAAACCGTATCAGGGGCTGATGGATATGCATTTAACAACATCGGCGCCGTCTCGTCGGGGTTGGATGCATTTACGGAATTAACAGTTCCGGGTGTGCCGCCGCTTTCATCTTCAGAAGCGGTCCAGTTTTCGTCGCCCTGACAGGGATTTTGCGGATCGATCAATTCAAGGCTCCAGCCGCCGTCCGCTTTAATTGCATTATCATACCAGTCGGTAGTGAAATTTACCGCATGCATTAAAATATCTCCCGGTGCAAACAACTGAATATTATCACCGTCATTATTTAATGTGGGGAAACCGGCAACACCCAGCACATTCGGATAGGCTGCAAATAATGCAACATCTGCATCGTCGCATACTATCACATAACCGCCTGCCGGTAAATTATAATTATTAAAAGGTACCGTTTGGTCTGTCAGATCCGCGAGATAATATCCGGAAATATCAATCGCCACATCCGTAGTATTCAATAATTCAACATATTCTGCAAAAGGTAACGCTATCTGCGGATCAATATCAGGAAGTAATTCGCTGATCAGAACATCATAAGGATGCGTTGTATAATACGTAAAGGCTGCATCATCAAATGCAATTGCATTTCCACTTTCGTCTGCAACATTTCCTACTGATAAAGTAAGTGTTGTGGCCTCCGGAAATGAAGCGGCGAAATCAAGCGTTACAATAGTATGGTCGGCAATATTCTGCACTGCACTCACGGGATTTCCGATACCACCGTCTACAGAATAATTACTTTCGGTTTCTGCTGATACTATTTCAAGGTTTTCATTAAAATGCACCTCCAGCTGTGAAGCGGATATTACCGAAACACCGGTTATAAACGGAGCATCCGTATCCACATATAACGGATCGACAAAGAAATTATCAAAATAAAAAAGATCACAGCGGGTAGAAGTATATTTACAATAAACGCCCATATAATTTCCACCGTCATACGTAATATCTGTAACACTGTTTTCTAACGCGTATGTGGTTCCTCCCGTTGGATCAATATATAATTGCCATTCACCTGCGACTGTTCTTACCACCTTAATTCCCAGTAATACACCCGAAGAAATATTCGTTGTGCCATCACAAATATCCGTGAGTGTGAGTCCGTCCTGCCTGAATAACCGCACCACATCATCTGTCCCGTCTTCACCAATTTTCAGAAAATATCCATTGAGGCTTCCCATCAGGTCGGCATTTGTACTTTGCAGATATACGCGCGAATAATTTGACGAAGAAGGCGAGAAATCGAGATTGACAAAAAATTCCCATACGGCAGAGTCGTGTGTGGCAACGGCCGTCGATAAATAATTTTCACCACCCGCTGCACAATCTCCCTGAAGCTGCAATTGTAAGGATCCGTTTACAATAAAGCTGGAGGTATTTCCTTCCCAGAGCGGATCCGTAAAATTGCCATCATCAAAATTGTCGGTGAATTGTCCCCGCGCCGTCGTGATGCTGAATAATACAACCAAAATGCAGGCTATGGTATAAAGATTTTTCATGTTTCCCGAATCCGAAAAATACAAACAAGTTAGCGTGTAATAAAATCTGTCAGCAGAAATCGGGGAACGCTGATATGTTTCTACCTTTGCACAAAACAAAACAGATGAAAATTGCGGTTGTCGGCGCTACCGGACTTGTCGGGCAAATGATGCGAAGAGTATTGGAGGAACGGCGTTTTCCTGTAACCCGGATGATCCCGGTTGCCACCGAGCGCTCTGTCGGAAAAAATATAAAGTTTAACGGCGAGGATGTGCCGGTTGTGGGTGTTCAGGATGCTGTGGCCATGCGGCCGGATATTGCATTATTTTCAGCAGGCGGCCAGACTTCTCTGGACTGGGCTCCCGCTTTTGAAGCTGCCGGATGTTGGGTGGTCGATAATTCAAGCGCGTGGCGAATGAATGATACATGTGCCCTGGTAGTGCCGGAGATCAATGCCGGAGACATAAAAAAATCAAACCGGAAGATCATCGCAAATCCCAACTGTTCAACCATTCAGATGGTGATGGTGCTGGATCCGCTCCATAAAAAATACAGGATACGGCGCGTAGTGGTTTCCACTTATCAGAGCGTGAGCGGCAGCGGCGCAAAGGGTATCATGCAATTATATAACGAGCGGACAAGCGGTTGTCGGGTTACAGAAAATCCCGCGTATAAATATCAGATCGATAAAAATGTTATCCCGCAGGTAGATGTATTTCTGGAAAACGGATTTACAAAAGAGGAAATGAAAATGCACCACGAAACGCAAAAGATCCTCGGCGATAAAAATATTATGGTTTCTGCAACCACCGTTCGTGTACCGGTAAGTGGCGGACATAGCGAAAGTGTGAATGTGGAATTTGAAAATGATTTTGTGGTGGATGATGTTTTTAAAATATTATCGCAAACACGCGGAGTGGTTTTACAGGATGATATTGAAAATCAGATTTATCCTATGCCGCTCGATGCAGAAGGAAAAGATGACGTGTTCGTCGGCCGCATCCGCAGAGATTATACGCAACCCAATACGTTAAATTGCTGGATCGTTTCTGATAATCTCAGAAAAGGCGCCGCTACTAATGCAGTGCAGATCGCAGAATACCTCCTGCAGGAAGGGCTGGCAGGTTAATCCATAAAATTACCCCTGCTTAATGTATTCTTTCAGCTGATTGAATATTTATTTCAGTTACTACGGTTAAATTTTTTAATTTTTTTTCCGATGCTCCGGATTAAATAAAAAATATAATTAAATATGCGACCGGTTTACATAGAACAACATTTTTAAAAGGTCAAACATCGGGTTTTTTATATCAAATTAACATTCCTGTCCGTCGGATATATTTATATTCTTTTATGAAGATGCCCAACATTTTAAAATTTATTCCGGTTATTCCAAACGCTTTCCTTCCTGTTTCGTTTGTAATATTGTCATTAAATAAGAACACCTGATGCTTCAGCTATTTCAGACCGCTGTAATTAAAGATATTTTTCATCATACCGAACATATCCGGAGTTTTATTCTGGAAGTGCCCGAAATGCCGGTATTTGATTTTACGCCCGGCCAGTTCGTAACGCTCGAGTTGCCCATCAGCGATCGCCGCAGCCAGCGCCTGCGCAGCTATAGCATCGCCTCTGCACCCGACGGAACAAACACCTTTGAGTTACTCATCAGCCATAAAGCCGGCGGCTCCGGAACGACTTATCTGTTTAATGAAGGCAAACCGGGGCTAACAATTCCCTTTCGCGGCCCGGCCGGTACATTTATTTTACCGGAGACATTACCCCGTGACATCTGTATGATCTGCACCGGCACCGGCATAGCACCGTTCCGGTCGCAGATCTTACAACTGATCCAAAAACCGGAGCCCTCTGTGCAGATACATCTTGTTTTTGGTGCGCGCCATCTTGCTGACGCAATTTATTATTCTGAATTAACTGCCATCGCGAGCCGACACCCGCATTTTCATTATCATGTTGCACTCTCGCGCGAAACGGACCCTTCCTGGAAAGGGCATACAGGATATGTACACGATCTCTATGCGTCGATCGCCAATAATGGAAAAGCAGATTTGGATTTTTATTTATGCGGTTGGCATAAAATGATCAGCGATGCAAAAGACCATATTGCCAAAATGGGGTATGATAAAGAAAGAGTACATTTGGAGTCGTATGACTGATCTATGCCCGCACTCCTGATCCCTCTGACTTTATTTTTTATTTTCGCATGTTTTGCTTCTTATAAAAATAATGTTGGCAAAACAGACATCCGGCTCTCCTTTATTTATGCATTGATCTCCATAAGTTTTTTTGTTGCCGTTTCAACCGAATTATTAAGCGCCTTTAATGCAATTACAAAATCATCACTGGTAATTCTGTGGATTTGTATTTCTGCAGCAACAGGGTTCTGGTGGTTTAGGCGTAAAAAATATATTCCTTCCCTGCATTTTGTGGCAAACAGGTTTACACGTATTATTCTTTCATCTGTCTTCATCATACTATGTATAACATGTATTACTGCAATTGCCTCCTATCCTAATAACTGGGACAGCATGACGTATCATCTTGCCCGTGTGATGCACTGGATACAGAATAAAAATGTTGCACACTATCCTACGCAGATCGACCGGCAGATCACACAGCCTCCTTTTTCAGAATATTTTTTTCTGCATATCAAATTATTATCCGGATATGATCCACTCCTTAATCTCGTTCAGTGGATATTTTTTGCCGGAAGTATTGCCGCTGTTTCCCTCATTACACAGGAGACGGGAGGAAATAATTTTCAGCAATCCCTATCTGCATTTTTTTGTGCAACAATTCCTATGGCGATACTGCAGAGCAACAGCACACAAAACGACCTTGTTACAGGCGGGTTCATCGCCTTTTCAATTTTGTTTCTCATCCGGTGTTACCGGTATAATTTCAACCCGGAAAATACAATTGCATTTTATTGTTCGGCCGCCCTGGCTTTGCTTACAAAAGGAACTTCGCTTATTTATTTATTGCCCGTTACGATTATATTCGGCCTGTCATTTCTTTTCCACCGGAAATGGAAAGCATTACCCGGCTTTGTCACCGGAATATTGATCGTGGCCCTGGTGATCGCACCGTTCTGGATCAGAAACAACGCTGTTTACGACAGCCCGCTCGGCAGAAATTATGACCTGAATAATGCAGCCTATGGTATTGTGCCCATGCTCTCCAATGCATCCAAAAATATTGCGATGCATTTGCGGACACCCGTTCCATCCATTAATAATACAATAACAAATATCACTGCCGGATTTAATGATCTTATCGGCATAAATATACATTCGCCAAAATATAACTGGGACCCGTCGCCGCCGTTTGAAGTCGGCTTTTTTTCCACACAGGAGGATTCAGCCGGTAATTTTTTTCATGTGTTGCTGCTGATGACGGGCACCGTGCTGTTATTTTTCAGAAAAAGCCTCCGCTCAAATGTGTTGTTCGTTTTGATCTTTATTATCACAGCATTAATGTTTCTCACATTTTGCTTTGTATTAAAATGGCAGGTTTGGCATACACGGCTGCAACTGCCGGTTTTCATTATCAGTGCAGTACTGTTGGCGGAGGTAGTAAATACATTTTCAGACCGCATAAAGAAATTTATTTTTATTCTGTTTATTTTCTTTTCCGGAATATTTTTATTCTTTAATCAGTCCCGGCCGTGGTGCATGAAAGAAAATATTTTTAATTCCTCCCCGGAAATCCAGTACTTCAAAAATAATCCGGAACTGCTTACACCCTTCTGTGAGATGTCGGCGGTAATTGAAAATGTGCACGCGCAGAAAATAGGATATATTTCAAGCGGCGATTCCTGGGAATATCCGTTCGGGGTGCTGAATAAACATATTGATAAATTTGAATTGCAGAATCTTCTGCCCGAAAATCCTTCCGCTGCGTTATCCGAAAAGCCTGCATTTAAACACTACGTTCCCGATCTGCTTATTGTGAACCGGTTCGCACCGGATGCTTCTGGTAATTATAATTACCACGAAAACAATTATTCCTTATGCTATCAAAACGGGATCTGGGCGGTGTATAAGCGGAATATAAAATTCCCGTAGGCGTACAATAAAAAGGCTGCACAAAATATCTGTGCAGCCGCATATTCCTCTCTTTGCATTTATTGCATTGTGCCCGTGAAATCCATGTATGCATCAGCCTGTCCTGCTTTGTGCCAGAACTGATTTCCCTTTAATATATTTCCCTCCACGGTTCCGGTGAAAAGCATTTCGCCCTCATTCGGACTTTTATATATACATTGAAAAACGGTTTTTCCGCCGGATTCCCATGCACGGTATTTTGATGCTGAAAATCCCCATTCATAACAGGAAGGGCTTTCTAAATTTCCGTTATTGAAAGTCATGATTTCTGTAATCACCGAATCACCCATTTGCATGGGGCAGGAAAATGCTTTCCCGTCGAGTGATGCTTCTTTTACATCACGTGTTGTATACGAATAATGAATGTCTGCCTGGCCCTCTTTATGCCAAACCATTTCACCATCTAAATGCTCGCCTTCCACCGCGCCCGTCCAGTGCATGGTTCCTTCTGCAGGGCTTGTCATGGTTGTTTCGAATTTGATCTTTTTTCCCTCTTTTGTTGCCGTGTAGGCAGATTTTGTAAATCCCCAGAGATAACAAAGATCCGATTCCAATGTGCCTGCATTAAAAATGAGCTTTTCCGACATTGCCGCGAAACCGGCATTGCCTTCAGTTTCATAAACGGTAAATGATTTTCCATCAAGCGTAACATTTGCTCCCGTTTGCGAGCACGAGGTTACCGGAACAACTGCCGTGGAAAGTAAAATCATCATCACCACCGGTGATAAGAATTTTGATACCTGTAAGTGTTTCATTGTCTTTTGGTTTTGAGTTATGAATTTTCGATTAATCTCTTTTGAGTTTTTTAAAAGGGACGCTTAATAAATATCCTACAGAATGTTGTTTGTCTTCTTTAAATGCATATAATCCATATTGCACCTCTTCCGGTTGCACAGGATGCCAGGTACCGAATATACGATCCCAGATCGTAAAAAAATCACCATAATGTGAATCTGTATAGCGCTGATCTGCGGCATGGTGAATTTTATGCCATCCCGGTGTCGAAATTAAATATCGCGCATATTTTTCAAACCATGCGGGAAATTTAACATTACTGTGCTGGCAGATAAACAAAGGAAGAAAAAATGTCCCGTAAATGATGAAAGATTCAGCCGTGATCCCCATCAGCGAAAACCAGATACATTGCCAGATACACTGGGCATAAATAACGTCAAACGGGTGAAACCGCAGCGTAGAAGACGAATCAAGATTGGGATCAGAATGGTGCACCCTGTGCGAGACCCAAAGGAAGGAGACCTTATGCGAAAGCACATGCCCGCAATAACTTCCGAAGTCGATCAGGAAAATACCGAGAATGATTTTGGTGACCGGTGCTGCCGGTAATAAATGCAGCAGCCCGAAGTGGTTTTCCGTGGTTTTAGCAATTACCATAACCACTAAAAAAGATGCGGCTCCGTTGATAATGAAAGAAATGAGTGCAAGCAGATAGTTGCGGCCATCGTGCTTTTTCTTGTTGGCGGGTTTGGCGAGATAGGGCCAAACATTTTCAACGCCATACATCACCAGTAGCATAAAGATGATGATGAGCGGCTGGATGTCGGATAGTGTCTGTAACATAGTTTTTTGATTTTGTTACTGCAAAAATGCCTTGTCCGGCAACGCCGGATGCCTCAGCCGATAGATTGAGACATACAAACCGGCGGGATAAGACAAATTTGTTCCGGCACCCGGCCCTAAACAACTGCATCCTCCTTCCTGAAAGCAGAGGGCGCATATCCGGTCAGTTTTTTAAACACATTATTAAACGATGCCTTTGAGTTGAATCCCGAGTCAAACGCAATTGCAAGCAGTGTTAAATGCGCGTATTCCGGGTTGCGCAAGCGCGATTTTACTTCTTCCACCCGGTAGGCATTTATAAAATCATAAAAATTCCGGTTCAACTGCTGGTTGATCACCTGCGAAATATGATGTGGCTGCGTTTTCAGAATATCCGCCGTTTGCTTTAAGGTAAGCTCCGGCTGCAGCCAGGGTTTTTCCTTTTCCATGAGTGTTATCAGTTTGGCTGCCAGCGCTTTTTGCATTTCTTCGGTGAGGCCCGACCGTTCATATTTTACTGCCGGAGGAATTTCTGCCGCAGGAAGCAATTGCTCATGCGTAACACCCACCTCCGGTAATTGCGGAGGTGAGCTTATCATTTTATATCCGATCGCATACACCATTGCGGCGGCCATAATGGAGATCAGTTTTCCATATATCGCAAGATCGGTCCCGTAAATAAAAAAACAAAATACGGCGGCGAGCATATTCACCACAATTATGAATTGCAACCAGTTGAAATTCCTTCTTTCAAAATTGCTGTAATAATCACTGATACGATTTTTGTATCGCTGAAGCAAT
>CAYTFT010000024.1:0-14679 GCA_964437155.1 uncultured Chitinophagales bacterium
CACCTGCGTAAATATTGCATCAAGGCCGGCAATTATGCGCGCACTCACGGCATTCAGCGATTGATTTTCCTGCATGAGGTCAAGGTCGAAATCCGGTGTGATACAAAAAAAATCGAGCACCTGATCCAGCATATCGCGGTGTTGGGCGGTAATGCAGACGTAATTTCTGATTTGTTTATGCCGGCTCAATTTTTTAATCAGCATCGCCATCTTAATGGCTTCAGGCCGTGTTCCGATAACGGTGAGGGTATTTACCATTGGCATTATGCGGGAATTATTTTTTTGTTCTGAATGGCTCTTTGCTGCGCATTGGCTTTCATCATTTCATCGTAATAGGGAGGAATATTGAACAGCAACATAAATATGAACCACGGGAAGAATATAAATTGTCCGCCCGTAAGATTACTTTCAAAAAACGGAATTACAACAAAGGGCGGGATAAGAAGGAAATATTTCGAGTAATATTTGATATAATAATAAATAGGACGCAGCAACATAAAATTTATGAAAAGGAGGAAAAGTATAATGCCTCCGCCAAATAACACCTCCAGATAAGAATTGTGATAATCACCCAGGCCTTCCCCATGAATGATCTCTTCATAATTGAACATGCCTGCTCCCGTTACCCATAAAATTTTATTATCGTTGAATTCGCTGATGGCAAGTTTTGCTGTATTAAATCTTGCTTCTCCTTTTTCCAGCTGTGATTCCGTATCGTTCAAACGGCTTTGCAACGAGGATTCGGGGATCTGATAAAACCAGATACCCGCTGCAATGGGAATGATCATCAGCAGAACTTTAAAGTCTGTGCGGATATTTTTAAGCCGGAGAATAAAGATCATCAGCGCAAAGATCATTGACACCCACGAAGCGCGGTTACCCGAAATGAGCATGATGTATAACGCAACCAATGAAGAAATTATAAGGAATATCCGGTATCCTTTTCCGGGTTTTGCATTCAGCCAAAGATCAACCGAAGTGATAATAAAAATACAACAGGACCATCCGTATTGATTGGATACGAAAAATTGTCCCTCCTTGGTTCCCTGGCCGTAAATATTAACCTGCCCGAATCCCGCGCCGGAGATGATATACGATAAAACAGGGATCAGATAAATAATATTCGTTGCTTTAATAAATGCTTTGAGTAATTCAACGGACGGATATTTATTCAGCAGATTATGCAATGCGATGTATAAATAGATAAAGGGGAATAAAAAATTAAGTGATTTAGAGATCGCGTAAATGATATTACTGGAAAAAAATGACATGAGAAATACCCAGAAGGAAAAGATCATGACATAAATAAAAGTGGGCGAGGGGATTGGATTGCGGTTCAGTTTCATATCCTTGAACAGAAATATGCAGGATACAGCGAGGAAGAAGCTTTTTACGATCTTCATTGCGGCTACCGATTCAAGTGCGGTATATACGGCAATGCCATATCCGAAAACCACCAGAAATGCATTAATATTCAGAAAGATGAAATTCGGATCTGTCCAGATTTTTCGCTGCAGCGTTTTTGATTTCCGCATTTTACTGAAGATAATTTATAAATTCTCTGAGCATACGTTCCTTTTTGAATGTTTCCATAAAGGTAAACGCTGCGGATTTTTTTTGTGCACGCAGCGGTGCATTATCGAGACATTCGGCGATCGCTTCGCATAACTGATCGGGCCTGCCGGGTTCCACCAGCCACCCGCATGCACCGTTATGCATCACTTCGGGAATTCCGCCAACCCGTGTAGAAATAACCGCACAGCCTTTCGACATTGCCTCCATATTGGCGACGCCAAGCGCCTCGCGGAACGACGGCACACAAAAAATATCTGCCTGCTCCATCATCTCAAATACTTTTTTCTGCGGCTGAATGCCCATGATCGAATAGGTAAATTTTCCACCGGAACAATAAGCGCGAATATTTTCTTCTGCCGTGGCAGGTGTGCCGATTATAACAAGGTGCATTGCACGACCAAGGGAATGCAGGGCATCTATAAGGGTAAATAAACCACCGCGCACATAATCATTTTTCACAAAAAGGATGACAGGAATGATATTGTTCCTGGGAACATCCTGCATCGGACCGTCGACTGCTTTATATAAGCGTTTTATTTTTTCGGGCTGAATATGATAGCGATGCATAAGCGTATTGCGCAGATAGTCGGAATTAACAACGATGAAACGGCAGGTTCTGGATGCAAGGCGTTCCACCAGAAAAAAGAGATGCTTCCTCGACCACCGAAACTGCAGAAAAGCATTTCGCCACGAAACAGAAACATTATTGTCGTCATTAATAAATCCGATCGTGTTTTTAAACCGCAGTCCGCTCCAAACCGCTACAATTGCATTATTATATACCAGCCGGTCAAATGTAAATTCTTCCTTTCTTATGCGCATGGCTTCTGCATGATATTGAAACATGCGTAAAAACATACCAGCAGGCCTCAATAAACGCGGAATACGGAGTTTTTGTCTGTAAACATTTTCCTGCACGGGTGCTGTGCTGTCTTCAGTGAGTATTCTTATCTCGTGTTCAGGATATAATGTATTGATCTCCAGCAGGAGATGTGCGAATTTCGCGGGCCCGTTGGAAACGGTCTCAAATGCATTCGTGCAAAAAAGGATCTTCATGCATTGTGTGAAGACAGCAGTATGTCTTCAATATTTTCCCAGACATAGGTATTCATGATCTCTTCACTGAAAGAAAATGTGTTCTTGCTTGCGAAAAGCCGGTCAATGAGTGCAGCTGCATTCATTGTATCGTAATTTTCGATTATTACACCGATATTATTATCCCTGACAAAAGATGCGATCCGGATCTCTGCATTTATTATTACGGGTGTCTGCGTCTGGATCGAATCATATATTTTATTCGGACTGGCGTTGATATTATTTTCGTTCTTCGGGGCGTAAACGCAAAGAATATAATCGGCTTCATCAGCAGCGATCTTCAGCGCTTCATTCTGCGACATCACACCGCGGTAATCCACTGCAGGATGATGGATGAGTTCTCTGGATACAGCATCGGCAAACCATCCCGCCATGATAACTTTCACATTCTTTTGTTCTGCCAGAATTTTCATGATCACATCTGTGCCTCTGTTCATGCCAAGCCAGCCGTTATATAAAATGGTTACTGTTTGCTTATCTGTGTTTTTTGTAAAGGTATCCGTATACCGGTTGGGGTAATTTTCCAGGATGCGGATCTTCGGGTGCGTAAAATCAGGCATCAGATTTTTCCGGTTCTGATCGGTGACAAGGATCACATCCACCGGTGCATAAATGATGCGTTTCAAAAATTTCCATTTATTTCCGCCTTTGTTCAGCGTGAGAAAAATGGAATCGAATATATCCAGCACGAGATGATATCTGAAAAGTAGCGGATAGAAAAATATCATCAGTTGCTCATTGATGATATGCACGGAATTATATCGATGCCTGATAAGCCGCGTCACCAGTATGAATTGTTTCAAAATGGTAAACGGATGATTCCTTTTACCGATGATCAGGTAATAGTATTTACAGAAATGCCTGGCATAACTGTCGCTGTTGGTAGTGCCAACGCCGACATAGGTAATTTCATACTGACGGGAAAGAGTGCGTAATTCTTTATTGATACGCATATCTGAACCGTCGTTCGAACTGATATATAATATTTTCTTTTTAGCTGCCAAAAAATGATTTGCCGAAGGGTAAAGTGAATGCGAGTGGTGTGAACCGTTCAGGAAAAAATTTGCAGCAAATGCCATACAGACCTACTGCAGTCAATATGTAGGCGCCGAATAAATAAGCCTGGATCGGCGGATAATATAAGCAGAACGAGCCTGCATAGATGAGTACGCAGAGAATAATGAACCGCTGCCGGGCGATCCATAATAATACCAGGAAAATACAGCCTGCAATTGCAGAAATTATATTCAGCCATACTTTGTTTAAGTTGAAATAACCGGGCGAAAAACTTTGGAACGTATTGAGCACCGCATTCCTGATGAATATACCGGGTTGTTCCCTGAAAATACGCGTTACCTCTTCCTTTGTAATTTCCTGATACCGGCTGATAACGCTGTCAGCATAATAATTTCCTCCGACACTGGCATTGAGTTCCGTTCCCGTTCGCTGGGCATACAAATCATAAGCAGCGTTATCGGAAAGGGATTGAATGTAATTATTGGGGTACGCCGCAATGCCGACATATATCGTATGCCAGATATTTTTTTCGGTTGGTTTATACAGCAGGAACAGGAGTCCGGCTGCCAATACAAGATTTATTATAGCGACGGAATTCCTGTAATAATAGAAATACAGCAGAAAACAGAAGATGGAAATAAACAGAATTGTCGGACGCGTTAAGGTCGCAAATGTGACCAAAAGGGAAAATACCCAGGGTTGCCATTTCCCGTTTGCTTTACCTGATAATAATAATAAAATTACAAATCCTGGAATGCATTGCCAGAAATAATAATAGTTGAGCACAACAAAGTTGATAATGACCGGATTCAGGGCATACACCACGAGAAAAGTAATCGCAAAAGAGCGGTTCTTTATAAGGGTAATCACAAGGAGACACAGAAGAAAATGTATCAGCACCTGAAAAATAACGAGCGCCATTTCATCACCGGTAAAAAAGAACAAGGTTTTTGCAGCAACGATGATGTATGCAAAACCTACCGGATTATGATTGTAGCTGACGGTATTTTCCGAGCGGGTAAAATGAAATGCGTACTGCTCTGCAGGGCTTAGTTCTTTAAAATAATTTACCTCGTTCAAATCTATCTGAAACCCGCCGCCGAAATGCAGATTTGCCGCAGCAGAGAAATAAGGGCCGGCCCAGTTCTCATTGTCGCGGCCGTCACGCTGCACCAGGAAAATAGCCGTGCATTCGGCGATCAGGATAATGCAGAAAAGGATATAAATTATTTTATTTTTTTGTGTTGACTGCATCGATAAATAATTCCCCAAAATCTTCCCACTGGTATTTTTGCAGCGCTTCTTTGTTGCGTGAACCGATCAGTTGTAATTCGGTCGCGGATAATGATAATGCCTTGTTTAATGTTAATAACAACTCTCCATCGGTATAAAGAAATTCCGGCTGTTCGCTTAGCCGCTCCGGTAAAACACCGGTGGCGGGAGCAACAACTACTTTTCCAAAACCCATGGCGAGAATAGCTGAACCGGAGTTTTCTATTGATGTAAACGGAAGCACAACAATATCGGCGGCATTAAAATATATCTGCGCTTTTTTCTCCGGGATGAAACTATCCGTTAAAATGCAATTTGCAGGAAGCCCTGAGCGTAATTTTGAGACATAAGCGGCGTCCATGTTTTTTCCGGCAATCACAAGCATTGTATCCTTTCGATCTGCTCTGTTAAAAGCATCGATCAGAAATTCTATTCCTTTGTATGGACGCAGGTTGCCGAAAAACAGAATTACTTTTTTATTTTCCGGAATTCCTAATGCTGCTCTTGCATCCTTACTGCTTACAGTATTCTCATAATAACCGGTAAAGGATCCTTCCGGATACACTTTGAATGTATTTTCCGGGATCCGGTAAAGGTTTGCTGCATGCCTGGTCGTGGTAGCGGAGAAAACCCTTATCCATTTGCAGCGTTTCAGCATTCTCCGATAAACATATCGGTGCAGGTAGTTTCGCTTTGCGTTATGTGGTTCCAGATTGTGCAATGTCGAAACGATCTGAATGCCTGCTACACGTTGAGCAAACCATAATTGAAAAAGGAAAACCGGAATATTGAGGAGCATCAGTAAAAGATTCTTCCTCGCATACATTCCTTCGATCCAGTCAAAATGCATGTAATCTGGCTTTTGGCGGGATGCTGTTTTCCATACACCGAAAAAGCGGTCGTTAATGCCGCTTTGGGCTTCTATTCCATCACATGCATTTAAACCTTCAATCATGAGATATTGAAAGGGATTTTCACGGCCCGCAACCGGTAAACAGGAAATGGTGATCACACGCATGCCTGCAAAAGGTTTTTGCCGAAATCCTCCATTGACACCAGGGGAAATAATTGCGGAACTAATTGATTCGGGCGTTTGTATTTTTCATCACCCGGATTTTTCAGCATTGCCTGTAACTGATCTGTATCCCTGATCATATTTTCCGGATACAGGTCATTGAAATATTTATCATTTTGGTATTGATGCACAAAATTGTAAATGCAAAGATCATTTTGCTCCGGTTTTGCTGTATCGATCACAAATACCGGTGTATTAAAAAAACAAGCTTCTATACCGATAGTACTTCCGGTATGGATAAAAGCCATTGCACTTTCAATGGCAGCGTATTTTTCATTGATCGTATCCGCTATCACAATATTTTCACTGTTTCTGAATTGATCGTCCAGTTCAATATTGGGATATTTTTTCAGCGGCGCATAATATTGCCAGTTCCGTAAATTAGGATAAGGTCTTACCCGTAATTTCCAACCGGGTTGTATTTCCCGGAGATGCTCCGCGATATTCTCAATGATTTTTATCTCTTCCTCAATAAGGCCCGCGATGCCTATCGCACATCCAAAATAAATGTAGGGTTGTTTGGCAACCTGTTTTTCGCTTGTCTGCTTTTTGTAATTGTAAATAAAACAGAATTGCGATATCCCTGTGATATGTATATTTTTTTCCGGGACAGCCTGAAGTGTAACAAGATCCTCTTTGAGCGGCGCATTCCACACCGCATATTGTATGTTTTTGGGGAAGCGTGTCTGCTTGCAGGGATGATCCCAGCTATACACATACAGGGAAATATTTTTCTTTTCTCTGATCAGCCTTGCAAAAAAATAATCATCGGTACATTCCGTGCATCCGATAAAGTGGTCAATATCATCTGTTTTTGTATTTCCCGAAAAAGATAATGTTTTAAGTAAAGCGTCATACGTCATTGTTTTGGGCAGCCATTTTTGGAGGCGAACGATCCGTAGGGCTTTTTTCCGCAAACCGGCATCCGGGAGATTGGATGCCTTGAATAATTCCATCAGATAATAGTTGATCCTGCTTTTCGGAATTCTTTTGAGTAATAAAAACATGCGTTCCCGCAGGAAATTGCCAGGCGTCGTCCTGCGTTCATCGATTACCCGTATTGCTGAACGCCCGGCAAACTGCTTTTCCAGCAGCGGTTTATCCTTCGGTAAACAAAACAAAATTGTTGTATGCGATACATTTAATTCCTCCACCAGAAGAGCGATATCCGTGCGCGTTTCGAAAAAAGATGCAATAATGCCTATTCTCATTTTGGCTTTGTAATAAATCCGTATTTAAGGAACTGCAGAAAACGTTTGAGGCGGTAATCGCCGGTGCAATACATGTAATCGAAATATTTTTTCAACCCGCTAACAGGATTTCGCCGTGTTGCATACACAACACAATTAAACCATTTCTGCCGGTAATGAATATCTGATGCATCGAGATAATCCTTGTTTTCTTTCAGTAAAAGAATGAGGTCGTTGAATTTTTCGTAACGAACAAACAAGGAAAGTGTTCCTTCCATTCTTCGGTACTTACAGGTACATTCTTCCAGAAAATAAAAATTGAACCCCTTTCGTGACAGTACTATGAACATGGGCCAGTCCTCCAGAGAGTACCGTTCATCATATCCGCCAAGCTCTTTCACCACCTGTGTCCGGATTAAAACCGATGGTGCCGGAATAACACAGGCTTTGGGTAACAGCTCTTTTAAATTTCCGTTGGGAATTGATTTTACCTTAAAACTTTGTTTGAACCGGTCTATATACGATTCGAAAATAATTTCCTTTGCTGATTTGTCTACCATCATCATGTCGCCATATACGCATGCATAGCTGTCGTCAAGTTTGCCGAAAGCAGCAACCTGATGCGCAATTTTATCCGGAAGCATTATATCATCGCAGGAGAAACCCTGGAAATATTTTCCCTGCGCAACCCGCAAACCGATGTTGCAGTTTTCCGGCAGTGAGTGTTGTTTCTCATTTTCAATAAATATACAATCGGCTTTATTTTCGGTTATCCAGTTTTTGATGACCTCTGCAGAACCATCTTCAGAATGATTATCAATAATGATCAGCTGAATATGCGGATATGTTTGTAAGCGAATGCTTTCAAGCGTGTCCACAACATAGGCATTATGCTTGTGGCAGATCGCAATGATACTCACTAAGGGTTGCTCATTTTCCTGCATGTTGCCCGGACTTGAATTTTTGTAGGATGTTATAAAATCCTGTCAGGCGGTGGAGATAACCGGCGCAGGTGAAAATCAGAAAAGTAAGCAGAGCAATATTCAAAATGGTGAACAAACGAACATCAGGATAAATAAATGCTGAAAGAAATAATAATGTTATAGAAATGCCGCAAAGTAATAGGATCCGGATGGAGGTTGCATCCAGCTTAAAATGGATCAGGGTATTCGCAACCGCTAAAACAACGATCGCATACAAGGCATACATGATGCAGTAGGCGATCCCTATTGCTTCAATCCCGTAATCGCTTATCATCAGGACACATATCAGCCAGAAGCCTGCGCACCAGGATGCTTCGGTAAACAAATAAATGCGGGAATGCCGGTTCGCGGGTAAAATAAATGCAATCGGCCATGCAAAAACCTTAATAATTGTTCCGAGCAGCAGCCATTGAAATAAGGGAACAGCCTGCACAAATGCAGATGAATATAATAAGGTGAGAATATGCGGTGAAAGTACGATCAATATGCCGAGGATCGGCGCTGCGATAAGCATCCCGATATGTAATTGTTCATTAATCAGTTTTACAGATTTATGTGCGTCGTTTTGTAAAGCTGATAATCGCGGATAATAATCTTTGCTCATCGCCTGAAATATCATTTGCAGATATACGATCGATATACCCCAGCTCGCCTGAAAAAATCCGGTATATTCCAATCCCATTTCTCTGTTAACGAGTAACCGGACCTGATACAGACTGAATAATAAAAATACGCTCGTCAGCATCATCACCGAGCCCAGACGCAACATGTCTTTTCCTTTTATCCATGTTTCCTTTACGGTTATCGGCTGCTGATCAATTTTAATTTTTGAAGAAAAATATAAGGCGAGAATAAAATAAGTTAACGCGTTGATGATCAATACGGGGATGATCGCATCCAAACCATAGAAATAAAACAGCGGTATGGAAATCCCGACATTGAGTAAAGTAGCGATCACCGCACTCAGGGCCATCTCTTTCATTTTTCTGAATCCCTGGATCAGCACCTGTCTGCCTGATGTTAATTGCATTAAAAGAATGGAAACGGACAGGATCCTGAAATCTGTTGTATGTGCTGTATCGCCGAAAATCCATTTACTAATTTGCGGACTGAAAATAAAAGCGAGAAACATTCCTGCAATACCTGTAACCAAAACCAGGCGCTTCATTGCAGCGGAAATTATTCCTGTCTGCATTTTATCGCCGCTGCCTGCTGCAGATGCAATATCCCGAACGGCGCTTGTCCCCAGGCCGACACCTGAAACGGTTCCGATCAGATCAATTGTCGATTGGTATAGTCCCATGAGTCCGATACCGGCCGGCCCGATAAATATCGCCGCACATTTTGTTCCGATCACTTTGAGAATGATCTGTAATCCCTGTGCAATTCCCGTGATACCTGTCGATCGTAATATCTGGCCATAACTGTTTTCAGCCATGTATGGAATAGAATTTTTTTATTGTTGCAGAAATATATTCGATTTCATTTTCCTGCATCCCGGGCCAGATGGGTAAACTCAATAATGTTTCAGCGAGTCTTTCGGCGATGGGAAATGCGCCTTTTTTTTTCTCCAGAAATGTGTAAGCGGATTGTAAATGGATCGGAACAGGATAATGGATAAGTGTTCCGATTCCGTGATCCTCTAAATACATCTGTAATGCATTCCTGTGTTTTGTCCGAACAGGATAAATATGATACACATGTTTTGATGCATGCGTGGCGACCGGCAGATCCAATTGTGGTATTCCGGACAAAAGCGCGTTATACATTGCTGCAATGGATATCCTTGCATTTGTCCATTCCTCCAGATAGTGCAACTTCACCGATAGAAATGCTGCCTGACATTCATCCATCCGCATATTATGCCCCATTTCACTGTTATAATATTTTTTTTCTGAGCCGTAATTTCTCAGAATGGAAATTTTTTCGGCGATTGTATCATTATCAGTTGTTATGGCGCCTGCTTCGCCGAGCGCTCCCAGGTTTTTTCCGGGATAAAAACTTGTGGCGTTCACTTCGCCGAAGGAGCCGGTCATTTTATTTTTAAACGTGGCACCATGCGATTGCGCATTATCTTCCACCACAAAAAGTTGATAGGTTTTAGCAATGTCCATTATCTCCTCCATAGCACAGGGATTACCATATAAATGCACGGGTAAAATAATTTTCGTCCTGTCGCTGATGGCAGATGCAATATTTTTCGGGTCGATATTATAAGTTTCCGCATCAGGTTCCACAAAAACAGGTGTTGCTCCTGCATAAGATACAGCAAGCGCCGTGGCGATATAGGTGTTGGAGGGAATGATCACCTCGTCGCCTTTTTGCACGCCCAATGATCTTAATGCCAGAAATAATGCATCGAGTCCGTTGCTTACACCAACGGTATTTTTTACTCCGTTGAAACGGGCATAGGCAGTTTCAAATTTTTTCACTTCGGGACCGGCAACATAATACCGGTTATCGTAAAATTTTTCGAAAGCAGAAAGTATTTCAGCCCTGATCGGCTGATGCATATGTTCAAATGAAAGATAGGGTATTCGCATTATTGATATTCGGGATGTGATTCCAGCCATTTATCCCAGCCTGTTTCTGCCCAGGGCATTTTCCTGTTAAACTGTGCGGGCCATGGATAATATAATTTTCCTGATTCTTTTGAAATAATATGCCGCACATCCATTATTTCTTTTGCGGGATTTCCGCGGACAAGCATGAAGTCATTTACATTTCTGGTGACAACGGAAGATGCAGCGACAAGACAATGTTTTCCGATCGCAATGCCCGGTAATGTAATTACGTTCACTGCAATGAGGCTGAAATTTCCAATCAGGGGCCCTTTAATTTTATTGGAAGGTGGTGTAAAATCATTGGTAAGTATGGTTCCGGGAAATATCCATACAAAATCGCCGATTGTGGAATATTCACAGATACATACATCGCTGTGAAACCGGGTATAACGGCCGATCGTACTGAATCCGTGTAATTCAGTGCTGTTGCCAATGGAAACATGATCCAGTAATGTATTTCCGGCGCGAATGGTGATGCGGTGCCCTGTGGTGAGATGTGCACCGATAGTATTATCTGCATAAATAATTGCATGACTGCGTATCAATGCATTATTGCCGATTATGGTGGGAGGATTCTGATAATCGGCATTGGAATAATAATTTTCCAGCGGCTCACCGATCACACAATCGTTGCAAATCACCGAATCATCCCCGATAATTACATTATCGTAAATAACAGTATTATCTCCAATACGGACATTTTTCCCGATTTGTGCCTTCCCGCTGATAAATACATTTCTGTTGTTGAATTTCATATTTGATTCAGCAATTTAAATTCTTCGTAATTTCTTATATAGTCCGATGCATCGTATACAGTGGATGTCAGGACAAGGCAGATAGCGCCTGAAGAAAAATTCAGTTCTTTTGCCCATATCATCGGCGGAATATGTAATCCGAAATAGGGCCTGTTGAGCGAAAATACTTTTTTGTGAATGCCATCCTCCACGGCGACATCAAAACTGCCGCCTGCTGCGATCAGCACCTGATGACAGGTTTTATGCGCATGTGCGCCACGGGATTCTCCGCCGGGAATATCATAGAGATAAAAAATGCGCTGTATGGTAAATGGCACTTCAATACCATTGTGAATAGGCGTAATATTCCCTGACCTGTTTTGTATTTTAGGAAATGTCAGAATGCGGCAGTCGGAGATGTCTGACATTTAAACGGATTTTTTAAATTCTTCCGCATCGCGGATATAATCGGTTTCTAAATAGGGTTGTGATGCAAGTATAATGGCAAGTGCATTCGTTGAAAAATTTTCAAGGTGCCGCCAGTACATGCGTGGAATATATAAACCGTAATACGATCTGTTCAACTGATAGCGCGTTTCCTTTTTGCCATCGGAAAGTACGATATCAAAACTCCCGCTGAGTGCGACAATGAATTCTTCCAGCATTTTATATGCATGCCCTCCTCTGATTGCGCCGCCGGGAACATCGTATATCCAGTAGGTGCGTTCAATTGTAAACGGGATATGTTTATTGCTTTCAATGAATGATAAATTTCCGCGTTCATCAAAGATCTTTGGCAATTGTATGATCTGTGGTTCCTGCATATTATTCTCCCAGCAATATCTCGACAAATTCGCGCACAGCACCTTCTCCGCCTGCTTTCGAAAGATGTATGATTCCGGGAATGGCTTTTACTCTGGAGGTGGAATTCGAAGGACAGGCTGCCAATCCGGCCGCCTGTAATAATTCAATACAATTGATATCATCGCCGATATATGCGACTTCTGCCATCGAAATATTTTCCTTTTTGCAAATTTCCAGGGCAGCCTCTAATTTACCGCCGAAACCAACTCCCTGATATACATAATCAATTTTAAGTTTCGCAGCACGCCGCTCCACGATCTTTGTATTTTCAGTGGTAATGATCCCGGTTTTAATTCCTGCCTGTTTCAGCAGATTAAATCCCATTCCGTCGTGTGTGTTGAATTTTTTAAACTCATCGCCACTCTCCGTGTAATACATACCCGCATCGGTGAGCACGCCGTCCACATCACTGAGAAATAATTTTATTTTTTTTACCATGCTGTCCATCCTCCGTCGATGGTTAAAATTGAACCTGTCATATAACTGGACGCATCACTGGCGAGGAAAATAAAGGGCCCCGTGAGCTCTTCTTTTTCTGCCATGCGCCCCATGGGTGATAGCCGCGCAAAGTTGACAAGAAATTTTTCATCATGCCCGTTATATATTCCATGCGGGGCGATGGCGTTGCAGCGGATATCGTCCTTGCCGTAAAATGTTGCAATATAGCGTGTGAAATTAGGGATGAATGATTTCGTCACAATATAATCCACCGGTTTATAATTGATATTGCCATCCCCGAAATCATATAAACTCTGATTGGGCGCTACGATCGAATACGTTGATGCAACATTAATAATATTTCCTCCGCCCTGTTGCAGCATTTGTTTGCACGCAGCCTGTGTCATCTGGATCGTTCCGGTGATGTTTACATCAATGGACTTTTTGAGTAATTCGATCGGATACGATTCAAATCGCGATGGATTAACAGTGCCCGCATTTTCCTTGTCGAATTTCGCATCAATCGCAGCATTGTTGATGAGTACATCCAGCCTGCCGAATTTTTTAACGGTGTCTGCAACGCATGCTGCACAAGAAGCACTATTCGTAATATCCAGTGTCGTTACCAGATAGTTTTCTTTTCCGTATGGCAGTAACAGTTCATTTATTTTGCCGGCATCTCCGCTGTTGAGGTCGGCTGCAACAATTTTAGCGCCCTGCCTTATCATCGATTCAATAAGCGTTTTGCCGATAAGTCCGAATGCGCCTGTAACCAGGATCACTTTATCCTGTATTGAAATATTATCCTGCATATTTTCCGATTATGGTGATGGTGCGACCGTTAAATTGTTTGGTGAAGCCGAGACGTGCGGCGATACGTTTGGCAAATTGCTGCATCGGTGCGGGTAAATGCTGCATAAACACATCTGCAATATATTCTGATATCTGTATATCCTCAAAATGATATTGGCGAAACAGCATCCGCAGACTTTTTTCCGAAAAATAAGAAATATGAAACGGCAGATAAGCCGGCCATTGATTTCCCGATTTACGACGGTCGTAGCTGTCATGATTTGGAACACGGATATATAAAATGCCGCCGGGTTTGATAAGCGAACATATTTTTCTCATCGCTGCATGCAGATCTGTAAAATGTTCAAGCACATGATTGAGCATAACGATATCATATTGTTTTTCGTCATTATAGTTTTCGAAAGCGGAATGCACCACAGGAACATTTAATTTTTCGTTACAGAACTGGGCTCCATTTTCAGAGAATTCGATTCCCTGTACAGCAAATCCCATTTCCTTCAGGAAGGCAAGCTGCAAGCCGTAACCACACCCGATCTCCAACAGTGTAGAATTTGCCTTTTGGTATTTTTTCAGATAATTGAAATGCAACCGGCCCTGTTCCTGCATCAGATTTTGGATCTCTGCATCCGGGAGATGCACATAATCATAATGCATATGGGTGTTGAAGTATTCCGGACTGTTATATAATGCAGCCAGTGTCCCGGCGTCGGGTACAGGAGATATCTTTCCGAATTTACAGTTATTACATTCGTTGACACGAAATGTTCCGTTGTCAAATGCGACGGAAGCACCGGCATTTCCGCAAATGATACATGTATTTTCTCCCACCTGTTGCATTTAATTTACTGTGCAGACCTTAATAAGCGCTGCCTCTTTTTCAATTGTAGCCAGATTTATCTCCGGTCCGTAATGACCGGCATCGATCGTATTAAAAAAATGCTTCTGCTGATCGACATACATTTGATTGCGTTCAAAATCCGGCAATTTTCTTACGTTTGAAATGCCGTGATGAAGAATTGCCATTTCACTTTTCAAATAATCGAAAAAGACGGAAGCATT